>JADFPD010000113.1 GCA_022562475.1 Chloroflexota bacterium
TCCTTCAAAATACTTCCGTCGTGGAGGGTTCTTTCGTTAATTTCGAAACGTCTTGAGGATGGTATTAACGGTTGGGGTCTGTCGACATAAATGTTATAGATTTCAGCCCTGTTTTGCCTGCCTATTTCGAGAATATCCTTAAAGCCCTTTGTTGTAATCAAGGCTGTGCGTGCGCCTTTCCGTTCCAGATGGGCGTTGGTGGCGACCGTCGAACCGTGAATAATTGAGTAGTCAAATTCTTTGTCCTGTGGGATTCCATTCCCGTTAGAGACCTCTAACGCGGCGCTGCGTGAGAGAATTCTTTTTATTCCGGTTAAGATGGCTTCACCGGGTTTTTTTGGCGTCGATAGTATTTTCAGCACGCGGATTTTACCATTGCGGATATAGACAAAATCGGAAAACGTGCCTCCGGTGTCTATTCCTATAAGGGTTGTAGAGTCTTTTGACATGAGAGACAAAGAATCAAGAGTCCATCCGTGCCTGTTGCCATCATTTATGAAAATATCCTTGGGCATAAGAATTTCGGCTGCAATCTGATCGCACATTCTCTCTTCTTGGTTTCGACCAAAAGAATCCCTATGTTTCGTTTCTGAACTAGAGCGTTTTTCAATCCCGCTCTGCTGCAAAAGTAAATGACCTAATTCATGCGCAATCGAAAACCGCTGTCTTGTAGCGTATGCAGGATCGCCATGGTCATTTACAACAATTTTATATTCCCCGCCGTGGTGAATGAGCATTGCATCCGAGGAAATTGGCTTTTTCTCAATGACTCTTACACCCAATTCCGCAGCGAGGCCAAAAACGTCTACCGGTCTCTTATTGGAGCCTAAAGAGTTAGCGCGGACGATATCTTCGACTGACTGTCGCCCAGATCTAGTCATTAGGGTCATCTAATTGAAAGGCAATTTGCTCATCTTCAGCCTGACGGTAAAGTCGGTACTCATTGGCGACTTTCCGTAAATCGCCTCCGTTCTCTTCTTCGTACCTGAAACTTGTGCCGCAATAAAATTCGATGAAACCGTCTACCATTGCTGTGGTTGTGAATTCTTCGGAAGCGAAATTTTTCGCCTTCGCAATTCTTGGGTCGTCAGTCTCCAGATGTCCATATTTGCCGCGAGGGCGAATCGACTTAAAGGCAATAACTATCGCGCGCCGAAATTCTGGCTTCGGTACGCGGCCATCAATCAAACTTCTCAGGTAGATCGGTGATAACTGCGGCTCAACCTGACGCGCCTCCTTTGCGATGCGATTGAGATTCTCTAAATTGAGTCCCCCAATCCCAGCGAAGGCTTCCTTTAGAGCTTCATCGAACGACATCAGTTTTCTCAGTGGGCACAACCATACGCTGGCTCATTATTCATCCCATTTTACTCAGGCAATTACCAGCTTATCTACAAGGCCATGTCAAGGCGCATTCATAACTATTTTATGTCAATTAGGCATACAAGTCGACAAAAATAACTTCGCGCCGAGTACAAATTACCCAAGATACGTTTTTCAAATGGAGAGTTTTGCCGGAATATTTTGGGAATTTGTAGCTCCCTGCCTACGTAAGCGCCCCAAACCCGTCCGGAGTTTGGACCTCAACCAGGTGGGTCTTGCCAGAGGATATCGCGTTGTCCAGGGCCTTGCCCAGTTCCTTGACGGTGGTGACCTTGGTGCCCTCGAAGCCGTAGGACTCGAAGATCTTGACGAAGTCGGGGTTCACCAAGTCGGTGGCGAACCGGCGGTTCTCGCCGAACCTATCGCCCTGGAAGCTTTTCAACACTCCCCAGGCGTTGTCGTTGAACATCAGCACCACCGGGTGGATGCCATATTGGGCGCAGGTGGCCAGTTCTTGGAAGTTGTACTGGAACCCGCCGTCGCCCGTTACGCAGACCACCGGGCTATCCGGCTTGCCGACCTTGGCGCCGACCGCCGCTGGAAAAGCGAACCCCAGGCCGAGCCAGCCATGGGGGTGCATGTAGGTCCTGGGTTCGTAGATCTCCAGACAACGAGTCGCCCGGCTGGCAGCCACCGCCGGGTCTAGAGCGAAGATGGTGTTCCTGGGCGCGACCGACCGCACCGTCTCATAGACGCGTAGCTCATTGCCCCAGGTCTCCTGGAGCTTGCTGTGTATCTCGCCCTTCATCGATGCGATGTCGTCCTGGAATATTTTGCCTTTGTGGACGTCTTGGTCTCCGATGGCGTCCAGCCACTGCTGGACCACGGCCTGGGAGTTGGCGACTATGGGCACGGTGGCGGGGTAGTTCTTGCCGATGGCCTCGCCGTCCAGCAACACATGAATCATGTCCTTGGGCAGTTTCAACCCGATGCCGACGGTGGAGCGCTGGGGCAAAATGGACCCGAGCACGACCACCAGGTCGCAGGTGCCCAGCCATTCCTGAACCGGGTTCTCGCCCCAGATGCGGTTGCCCATCACCTGCCCCAGGGACTGGGCATGGTCTTCTGGGAACGCGCCCTTGGCGCCGTCGCTGGTTACCACGGCCGCGCCCAATTTCTCCGCCAGTTCGATGATCTGCTGGGCGCCGCCCAGCATCTGCACTTCCTCCCCCACCAAGATCGCCGGCCGTTTGGCCTTGAGCAACATCTGGAGCGCTTTTTCAACCTGGTTGGGGTCGCCCTGGGGAATTTCCGGCTGCCGGGCGGTCAACATCTCGACATCGGCCTCGGCGCCCAAAAGGTTGGTGGGTATCTCCAGTTCGATGGGCCTGGGTCTGCGGGTCTGGAAACGGTCGAAGGCCTCGGTGATGTTGTCGGGAATGGACTCCACCTCGTTGATCATGGCGTTCCAATCGGTCACCGCCTCGAACATGCCCAGTTGGTCCTTGGTCTCGTGGGTCGCGAGTTTGCCTTTGCCGAAGAACTCCTGCTCGACGTTGGTGGTGATCTCCAGAACGGGAGACCCGGAAAAATAGGCCTCGCCGATCGCGCCCATCGAGTCTGCGGCGCCGGGACCGGTGCTGGTGAACAGTATGCCTGGCTTGCCCGTGGCCCTGGCGTAGCCGTCGGCCATGAACCCGCACCCCAGTTCCAGGCGGCCTCCGATGAACCGCAGGCTGTCCTGGCTCCCAAATAGGGAATCGAAGAGGTCTAGATTGTGGACCGATATGATGCCGAATACGGTGTCCACTCCCTGGGCCTTCAGCGATTCAATCACGGTCTGACCACCGGTTAGTTTAGGCAAAATGCTCTCCTTTTGTGCTGTTAACTGACGGCTGTAAGCTGGCAGCTATTAAATCACTAAGCTTATGGGGTTTTCCAGGAGCTTTTTGATCTCCACCAGGAATTGGGCGGCTTCCGCTCCGTCGGCCACGCGGTGGTCCGTGGAGAGGGTGGTTTTCATTATTTGGGCCACGGCCAGTTCCCCGTCGCGCACTACCGGCTGCTCTTTCACCGTGCCAACCGCCAGCACCGCCGCGTGGGGCGGGAAGATTATGGCGGTGAAGCTGTCGATATCGAACATGCCTAGATTGCTGATGCTGAAGGTCGTGCCGCTGTACTCCTCGTTGCGCAGCGTGCCGCTGTTGGCCCTTGCGACCAAGTCGCGGCTGGCCACGGCGATCTCCACCAGACTCTTGCCCTCGCAGCCATTGATGCCCGGCACGATCAGTCCCGATTCCAAGGCGATGGCGATGCCCACGTTGATGGACGCGTTCATCTGGAGGTGATCATCCCGGAAGAAAGAGTTGAACTTAGGATGGCGGCCAATGGCGATGGCCGATGCTTTGACTATGAAGTCGTTGACGCTGACCCGTTTCTCAGCGTCCAGCTCGTCGTTCAGGTCCCGCCGGAACGACATGGCCTTGGTCATGTCTATGTCGATGGCGACGTAGAAATGGGGGGCCTCCCGCTTGCTGTCCACGGTCACCCGCGCGATGGCCTGGCGCATCCGCGATAGTTCAACGCTCTCGGAGGTCAAGCCTGCCGGCACGGCGGTCTCGTCTGAGGCCGGGGCAGCATGTTCTGGGACGTCTACCTCGGTGATGCGCCCGCCCGGACCGGTACCGGTGAGGGTGGACAGGTCGATCCCCCGCTCCCTAGCCAACCGCCTGGCCAAGGGCGATGCCTTAACTCGACCGGTGGCGGCGGCCGGAGCGCCCTGCTCCGGTATGTCGGCTTCGGTGACGCGGCCGCCGGGTCCGGTGCCGTTGACGGTGGACAGGTCCACTCCGCGTTCCTTGGCCAAGCGGCGGGCCAAGGGCGATGCCCGTACCTCTCCGTCGCCAGAGGAGGGAGCCGTTGCCGGAGCCGGGGCCGGGGCTTCCACGGCAGCCGGCTCTGCGGCCCCGGCTGGCTCGGCCAGAGCAGCATCCGTCAGGATATCTTCTGGTATCGCCTCGCCGGGTGCGGTTATCACGGCGATGAGTTCGCCTACCGGAATAGTCGCTCCTTCTGCGGCCACGATCTTGGCCATCACGCCGCCGGTGTAGGCCTCATATTCAACGGTGGCCTTGTCGGTCTCGATCTCGGCGATGACCTCGCCGCGGACCACTTCTTCGCCTTCTTTCTTGAACCAGCGGACCACCTTGCCCTCATGCATGTCATAGCCCATCTGGGGCATCACCATCAATGTGGCCAACTTTTCCTCCTGGAGGAGCCAGGGTCCATCCGCCCTGAGTCCACGCTGGATAGATATTAATGCACAGCGAGAAGCGGGGCAACCGGCGCAACGCTGCGGGGCGTGAGCGGCAGGCCCAGAGCTACGACTCTGCCACCCGATATCAGGGTTGCGGTTGCGTCAATGGACAGTCATCCGTAACCGGGCCAGTAGGGCGCAAGCGATAACTGCCATTATAGGTTCAGCAAGATAAATATCTGATAATATATAAATTCAGAGCGTTTCGGTGATTCAACGTCACGGCAATCGGGGAATTCGCGTGACTCGCGTAACCGCACATCTTGCCCTGAGACGATCACTCAAGCCCATCGCAATCATCACGATGATTTTGACCGTTGGGCTAGTCTTGGCTTGCGATGTCGCGGACTCTATCGAGCCTACTTCCGCTCCGGCATCGACTCCGGCGAACACCGCAACTCCTGCCCCCATAGCGACGATCGGGTCTAGCACCCCGGTTCCCTTCATTTCTTTGGCGGTTGGCGGTGGCGACTCGGGCCAGCCTCCGGGTATCGAACTCAACCCAGACGGACTCTCTTATATCTGGTGGATGTTCGAAACACCGCGCAGCGACTGGGTCGCCACCTGCAGCGTGGGATGCGGAGGACACGGCGGCGACGATTATTTTGCCGATGATTGGGCCCGGACCGGCGCTGGCGGCCTGACGAAGGAACAAAGGACCTACGGCCAGACGGTTTTCGCCGGTATCTCGGGAATCGCGATTGCCTTGCCGAACCATGGCGGCTACGGCAACGACTTGGTGATCTACGATTCCAGCAGCGGGTTCGCCCTCAGAAACGCCCACCTCAGCGAAATATCCGTCTCAAACGGCCAGTTTGTTGAGGCAGGTACCCCGATCGGCAAGGTAGGAAGCAGCGGAAATATCACAGGTCCCCATCTCCATACGGTCTTATACAAAAACGTTACCGACCCCTCAACCCGGCCGGTTGCCTGGGCGAGTGTCAATGGCGGGCCGACGTCGATCGCTACCACATTCCTCTACCGGCCACGAGGGATCGTAAATCCCACAGTGGTGGTGACATCAGGCTTAACAATCAGCCCTCCGCCCCCGTATCGAGTAGGTCAGGAGCTATCGGCTAGTTTCGCGATTACCAACCAGAGCTCACGGCCGATCACTTTGGCAGAGTTGACCGCCGGCGGCAGGCTAGACGCCGTGGATGATTGTTCTAACACGGGAAGAATCTGCCCCGACTTCACTAAAGGCTTCAATGTCACTCTCCAACCTGGTGTTCCGTTATTCTATAAGGGGACATTTGTTCCATCCCAATCCGGCGCCTATGAGTTCAAGGTTTATTATTTGTTAAATGGCGAATGGCACTGGGACTTGCCAACTAACAGCAATTCCAACAACACCATAAACTTGGATGTAAGCGGCGCAGAATCCTCGGGGCGCAAGATATGTATCGACCCGGGACACGGAGGCACCGCGCCAGGCGCGACAGGGTTTGGACTGATCGAAAAAGATGTAAATCTGGATGTAGCCCTTCGGCTTCAATCACTTCTGAGATCTACTAACTTCACACCCGTGATGACCAGGACCACCGATACATTCATTGGCTTGGTACCACGTGCTGAAGTGGCGAATAGAAACGGGTGCGACAGGTTTGTCAGTATCCACAGCAATAGCTTCGGTGACCCTTCCGCCAATGGCACGGAGACGTTCTGGTTACCTCATAATGATCGGCGCGACCAGACCGCATCCCAGTTGGCTGGTCAGGTAAATGCCGCGGTCGTCGCCGCTCTAGGCACAAGGAACCGGGGTGTAAAGACCCAGAATTTCTCAGTGCTGCGCAATGCTGCGATGCCCGCAGTGCTTGTCGAGCTAGCGTTTGTCACAAACCCTGGCGATAACGCAATATTGGCCGACCCGTCGCGCCGTCAAGAAGCTGCCAGAGCAATCTTCCAAGGCATACTAACCCACTATGGCGAGAGACCACCTTCACCGATTCCCGAACGTCCCGACCTAACTGTATCCGCCAACGTCGACAGCAACTATAAGTCCGGACAGCAAGTCCAGATTCCGGTAACGGTCACCCGGACCGGCGGCATAGTCGTTGAAGGCAACTACGTTTTGACCCGCCTTTTTTGGTCTACGGATTCGGTATGGGATGAGCGCGACCTGGAACTATGGGAGAGCAACGGCTCAACAGACTTCCCAACAACCGTGCTGAATGGCGGATCCAGCTCATCTCTGTCGGCAACCGCCACCGTGAACATCCCCACTGTGAGCGGCGCTGGAATTTATTACATCATCGCCTTCGCGGATGCAAACGAATTCCAATCCGAAAGCGACGACGACAACAACACCAAGGCATACGAGGTGCGAATCGCCGCGCCTGATTACACCCTCACCACCGCCGCCAACCCTTCAAATGGAGGCTCCATCATCGGCGCCGGCACATTCGGCTCAGGCACCCAGGTCATTTTATCCGCCTTTCCCAACACGGGTTGGTCTTTCGCCAGTTGGTCCGGCGATTGCTCGGGCAAAGGCTCATGTGTTGTCACAATGGACAGCGATAAGCACGTAACCGCCAACTTCAGTCAACTACCCACTCTCACGGTCACCACAAGCGGCTTCGGCACCGTCACCAGTTCACCCGCTGGAATCAACTGTGGGTTTAGTTGCAGCGGGCAATTTGCCGCGGATACCGTGGTCACGCTTTTCGCGAATCAAGGGACCAATTCTGTTTTTACTGGATGGAGCGGGGCCGGTTGCTCAGGAGTGGGCGCTTGCTCCATGACCATGAATTCCTCCAAGACTGTTTTCGCCAGCTTTACTCTCCAACAGTACTCGCTGACCACCGCCGTTAGTCCTTCCGGTGGCGGCTCAGTCCCCGGCGCGGGGACTTATACCCCAGGAACCCAGGTCACCCTCACGGCGACACCCACTTCGGGCTGGAATTTCACCATTTGGTCTGGCGATTGCTCCGGCGCGGGGGTGTGCACAGTCACCATGGACGGGAACAAGAGTGTCACGGCCAACTTCTCCCAGGGTGATTTCACCCTGAGCACATCAGTCAGTCCTTCTAACGGCGGTTCCGTCTCCGGCGCTGGCAACTACTCCCCAGGAACCCAGGTCACCCTCACGGCGACACCCACTTCGGGCTGGAATTTCACCATTTGGTCTGGCGATTGCTCCGGCGCGGGGGTGTGCACGGTCACCATGGACGGCCATAAGAGCGTTACTGCCATCTTCACCCAGGACCAGCACACCCTGACAACCGCGGCCAGTCCTTCCAACGGCGGCTCGGTCTCCGGCGGAGGCACCTACTCCTCCGGCACTCAGGTCACCATCACGGCGACACCCACCTCGGGCTGGACGTTCACCAATTGGTCGGGCGATTGCTCCGGCGCGGGGGCGTGTACGGTCACCATGGACGGGAACAAGAGTGTCACCGCCAACTTTATCCAGGATGATGTCATCCTGAGCACGTCAGTCAGCCCTTCCCACGGAGGCTCGGTCTCCGGCGCTGGCGCCTACTCTCCAGGCACCCAGGTCACCCTCACTGCGACTCCCACCTCCGGCTGGAATTTCACCATTTGGTCTGGCGATTGCTCCGGCGCGGGCGTGTGTACAGTCACCATGGACGGCAATAAGAGTGTCACGGCCAACTTCTCCCAGGGTGATTTCACCTTGGGCACATCAGTCAGTCCTTCCAACGGCGGCTCCGTATCAGGCGCTGGCAACTACTCCCCTGGAACCCAGGTCACAGTCACCCACTCGGCTAATTCGGGTTGGTCTTTCATCAATTGGTCCGGCGCATGTTCCGGCTCTGGTTCCTGCGTGGTCAACATGGACGGGAATAAGAGTGTCACGGGCAACTTTATCCAGGATGATTTCGTCTTGACGACCTTCGCCAGCCCTTCCAACGGCGGCTCCGTCTCAGGCGCTGGCAACTACTCCCCAGGTACCCAGGTCACTGTCACGCCGACACCCACTCCGGGTTGGTCTTTCATCAATTGGTCCGGCGCTTGTTCCGGCTCTGGTTCCTGCGTGGTCAACATGGACGGGAACAAGAGTGTCACGGCCATATTCACCCAGGATCAGTACACCCTGACAACCGCCGCCAGTCCTTCCAACGGAGGGTCCGTCTTCGGCGCAGGGACTTACCCTTCGGGTACCCAGGTAACCGTCACCCACTCGGCAAATTCGGGTTGGTCTTTCTCCGCCTGGTCCGGAGCCTGCCCCGGCGCCAGCTCTTGTGTGGTTACCATGGATGCCAACAAGACGGTAACGGCGAACTTCCAACAGATCGGCTGGACGGTGTTGAGCACGTTCGCCGTTGGCGGCGCCGGCAACCCACTTAGTCTGGCCGTTGACAACGGTCTGGCATACGTCGGCATCTACTCCGGGAATTTAAAGGTTGTGGACCTGGCGAGCCAAACCGTAGTCGCTACCGTACCCTTTGCCCCCTACCCAAACGCGAGGCCTGGACACATCGCCCTAAGTAGTACCCACGCTTACATCCCGCTCAGCAACCTTGGCTCTAATGGTCAGATCGCGAAATTAGACCGGTCAACCAACCAGATCACCAGTTACATTCCGGTTGGGCCGGAACCCTGGGGGGCTGCCATCCATAACGGCAAGCTCTACGTGACCAACAACATACAGTGGAGCAACGGGGACCCGGCCACCGTCAAAGTAATTAACCTTGCCACAGAGGCGATAATCGCCACGATAACCGTCGGCGTTAAGCCGACCAGCATCGCCATCGATCATCAGAGCGGGAAAGCCTATGTGACTAACTATAATTCCAAGTCGGTCAGCGTAATTGACACCAACACCAATTCGGTAGTCTCGACTATCCCGTTGAACGACTGGCCCGCGGACGTAACCATCACCGGAGGCAAAGCCTACGTCACCACGCTGGTGACCAATTCCAACGGCTGGGTTAAGGTCATAGACATCGCGACCGACCAAATCGTCAACACACTGTCGGTGGGCCGTGACGGGTGGCGGATAGCATCGCTAAGCGGAAACGTGTTCGTTGCCAATCAATCTTCGGGGACTATCTCAGTAATCGACACATCACTCGGCCAAGTTGATACTACACTCGCCGCAGGGAGCCTTCCAACCGGCATCGCCACCGATTTCGCCACCAATAAAATGTATGCAGCGAACCAAGGTGACAACACCATTACAGTCGTCGGGATAGGACCTATACCATAATTCCGGTTGCTTATCGCCTGGCCCTGGATACCGTAGGCTTGGTTACACATTCGCGATCGGATGCATTAAATTCTGTATGAACAAAAAAACACGGGAGGCGACTTATTCGCGCTCCCG
>JADFPD010000001.1 GCA_022562475.1 Chloroflexota bacterium
CTTTCGGCACCGACTGCTCCAACTTGACGAGATACCCGCTCGACGTTAAATGTGACTAAAATGTGACCAGAACTCAAAATTAAAGGCCCTCGGAGTAATCCGAGGGCCTCATTTCGTGCCTAAAAAGAGTGGGCCGTGCGGGGATCGAACCCGCGACACCCGGATTAAAAGTCCGGCGCTCTGCCGACTGAGCTAACGGCCCATTACGAGGGGAAACCGAGGCCAGGAACCCTGGCTGAAATATTGTATCACCCGCGCCTGATCGGGGACACGGACGGCCGCATTTCTCTCCGGTGCATCTGATTAGCAGGAGCGCCGCCCGACAACCCATGAAAACCCGCCGGCGCCGGTTGCGGGAACTACTCCAATTGTGGTATTTTGCCGACGTAAACCAACGCTACATTTGGAGAAAAATGATGGGTTACACACCGAGTCACCTGGGTCATGTGAACATTTACGTTCGAAACGCTGAGGCTTCACGCCAGTGGTACGAGGACGTCTTGGGCCTGCACACCTACGACTTCCTGGCTGGACGAGCGGCATTCATGACGGCCAACCTGGACGAGTCCCACGAGATCGCGCTGATGGAAGTCGGCGCCGACGCTGAAGGCCCTCATAAAGGCCAGGTGGGCTTGAACCATATGGCCTGGCGCATGGAAACTCTGGACGACCTGGCAGACTTCTACAACAACCTGCACGACAAGGGTGTGGAGATCAAGCGGGTCTCCAACCACAGCCTGTCCTTGGGCATCTATATCGAGGACCCCGACGGCAACGGCATCGAGGTCTACTACGAGACGCCCAGGAGCGAGTGGTACCGTCAGGAAAAGCTCTTCCTGCACGGCGACCGCCCCGAGGTCAACTTCCCCGGACCCTGGGAAAAAGAACTCCAGCCCGACGGCGTAGCAACCAAGAGCTAAACAGCCAAGAGGTATACGAAAAGAGGCCTCCCGATCGATCGGGAGGCCTCTTTTTTCGCTGAAAGCTGACGGCTGATAGCCCCGATAGATCGGGGCTATCGGCTACGCCACCACCGCGATCGCCTCGATCTCGATCAGCATATCCTCATGCACCAGGGACTTAACCTCCACCATGGTGCTGGCCGGATAGCCGCTCGTGAAGAACTCGGCCCGCACCTTGTGGATGTCGGCGAAGTGCCTCTCCAGGTTGGTCACGAACACCGTAACCTTCACCACGTCGTCCATGGTGGCCCCGGACTCGGCCAGGACCGACTGCATGTTCTGCAGCACTTTCCGGGTCTGGGCGGCGACGTCGCCCACGCCGACCACACTGCCGTCCAAGTCCCTCGCCACCTGACCCGAAACAAACACCATCTTGCCGGCCGGGACCTCCACTCCCTGGGACATTATCCCGCCGGGCGCGGACACCTTGGCGCTTTGTAGGATGGTCTTAGCCATTGCGGCCCTCCCAAATCATTTCGTTGTTCACATCTCGAAACCCGGAACGAAATCGGCCGACTACCGCCACTCGGCGTCAGTGGGCCAAAGGTTCTTACTCCCCCGGGCCGAACCCTGGATGCCATCCACCCGCCACTTGTCGGCGGCCTCCTTGAACACGGCGAAGTGGGGCGCCTTCAGATGGTCCTGGAAGGCCGCCTCGTCCTTGTAGACCTCGTAAAGCCAGATGCGGTGGTCGTCCTCGGCATCTTGGATGGCGTCGAACCGCAGGCAGCCCGGCTCGTCTTCGTTGGCCCCCTTGGCGTCCACCATCAGGGCCTTCAGGAACTCGTCCCGGTGTCCTTGCGCGATCTGGATGGGCACGATTATGACGTACATATCTTCAACTCCATAAGGTAGAGCCCAGCCTGGGGCAGGCGAATATTACGCCCTTTGGGCCACGGTGGCAACGAGTGCGGGGCAAAGACGGCGGGGCGTGGTAACATCTCACCGGTCAGCAGTCATAATCGCACGACGTTGGTCCCCGGCGCCCGGACCACGGAGGTAAGACCATGCCAGCCAGGACCGGAGCGGAATACATCAAGGCCCTCCGGGAGCATCCGCCCGAGGTCTACCTCAACGGCAAGAAGGTCGAAGACGTCACCACCCACCCCGGCCTGCGCAACGGGGTGCAGACCATAGCGAAGCTGATGGACATGCAGCACGACGTCAAACTCCGCGACGAGATGACCTACGAGTCACCCACCACCGGCGACCGGGTGGGCCTGTCATTCATAACTCCCAGGACCATCGAGGACCTGGAACGGCGGCGGGTGATGATGCACCACTGGGCCCGAGCCACCTGCGGGATGATGGGCCGCAGCCCCGACTTCATGAACGTGAATATGATGGCCATGGCCGCCGCCGGGGACTACTTCGCCCAGAACCGGCCTGAGTTCAAGCAGAATATGCAGAACTACTACGAGCTGGTCCGGGAGAACGACCTGGTGCTGACCCACACGCTGTTGAACCTGCAGCGCAACCGGGCGCCGGGCGCCACTCCCTTGGAAGACCGTACCGACATCGCCCTCTCGGTGGTCAAAGAGACGGATGCCGGAATCGTCGTCAATGGAGCGCGGGTGCTGGCCACCTTGGCCCCTCTCTCCGAGGAGATCGCCCTTTATCCGACGGCGTCCCACATGCTGCCGGACAACGCGCCCAGTCCCACGTCATTCGCCTTCGCCATCCCCTGCAACACCCCCGGCCTGAAATTCCAATGCCGGGAGAGCTTCGACCACGGCCGTTCCCATTTCGACCATCCCCTGGGCTCCCGCTTCGAAGAGATGGACGCCGTGGCCTTCTTCGACAACGTATTGGTGCCCTGGGACCGGGTGTTCCTCCTGGGCGACGTTGCCCTCTGCAACAACATGCAGATGGCCACCAACCGGCACCTTCATTCAGGACATCAGATCGTGACCAGAAACGTGGCCAAATGCGAATTCGTGCTGGGACTGGCCAATCTTATGACCGAGACCCTGGGCTCCGGCGATCAGACCCAGGTCCAGACCTTGATCGCTGAGATCATCGAGAACCTGGAGGTCACCCAGTCCTGTCTGCGGGCGGCGGAAGTGGACGCCAAGATCGACGAATGGGGCGTCATGTGTCCCGCCGAGTTGCCGCTCCAGGTGGCCCGAAACATGTTCATCCGCATGTACCCAAGGATGGGCGAGATATTGCACCTGCTGGGTTCCAGCAGTCTCATGGCCATACCCAGCGAGGCCGACATGGAAGGCCCGTTGGCTGAAGACATCAGCCGCTATCTGGAGACCGACACGTCGTCGGCCCGGGACCGGGTGCAGTTGTTCCGGTTGGCTTGGGACGTTAGCTGCAGCGCCTTTGGGGCGCGCCAGATACTCTACGAGCGGTTCTTTCAGGCCGACTCGGTACGCAATGCGGTAATCTTATACAACATGACCGACCGGGAGCCCGCCAGCAACATCGTGCGGGAGTTCCTGGCCCAAGACTAATTTCCCCATAGATGGAGTCCATATGCCAGAGCCACGGGTGATCAGAAGAGAAGAAGTCGACAGCGTGCAACGCGCCCCGGGAGTCTCCGTCGCCAGCAGCGTGACCAAAGAGGTGGGCGCCACCGAGATATCCAGCGGCATCACCACCTTCCAGGCGGGGACATCCAACACCACCCACTACCACAACGCCGAAGAGTCGGTGATCGTCATCGAAGGCGAAGGAATCTTGATGATCAACGGCGAGGAGAACCACGTGCGGCAATATGACGCCGCCTTCATCACGCCTGGCACCCACCACCGTCTGATCAACACCGGAGAAATCCCCTTCAAGATCGCCTGGTCCTACGCCACCGTGGACGTAACCCGCACGCTGGTGGATTAGTAACTTCTTCATTAAATCACCTCTTATACTCGCCTGCGATACCGCTTGACCTTCCATCTGGATGGAAGGTTTACAATCAGCATCAACGATAGATGGGGAATGACTGGTGAAGATTGGAGAGCTGGCCGGAGTCACCGGCACAAATGCCAAGACCATAAGGTTTTATGAGGCCGAAGGTCTGATGCCAGAGCCCGTACGGCTCGCCTCTGGGTACCGTTCCTACGATGACGAGTCGGTGAGCAGGATGGAATTCATCCTGAAAGCTAAACGTCTCGGCCTATCCTTGCATGAAATCATGGGCATCCTGCGGTTGCACGACGCGGAAGAGTCGACTTGCGTTCATGTGCGTGATCTGCTGGAGCAGAAGATCGCAGAAATAGAGTCGACCATCGATGCCCTAAATGCATTCAAGGGCGACTTGGCTTCGCTGAGAGACCGCGCGATCGGCTTGGTGGACTGTAAGCCCCTGGGAAGCTCTATCTGCTCAATTATTGAACAAAGCAATTTCAAGGGCCAGCAACCCGTCCCAATCGCAATTATTCTTCCATAGGCACGCCAATTGCCTTTTAATCAACGAACAGGATACCCAGTGACACGAGAGATTTTCGTTTACACCCAACCGGACGGTTGACATTTTTGCGAGATGGCGAAAGAGTATCTTTCGCAGCGCAATGTCCCCTTCGTAGAAAAGGACGTCATCAATGATAAATCGGCCATGGACGAATTGCTGAAGATTGGAGTGTTGACCACCCCGGTTACTACCATTGACGGCGAAGTCGTGGTGGGGTTCGACCGGGCACGATTCGAGGAATTGTTGAGCGAATAGGGATGAGGAGATTGAAGCGAATGGTTTTGGAAATTAACCGCCGATGAGTAGTTTATTGGTCGTCCTGCCGATCGTCTGCTGTCTGCTGATCCCCGCCGTCATCGGCTTGGCCGCCTTTACTTTTAAGCGGCCGAAAAAAGATATTTCGGATGCGGAGGGGCAGATTGAAGGCCCGAACCAACCGGACGGGCAATATGCTCATAACCGAAAGGAGCCTTTCAACCGTGAAAATGGCTAACCCCAGGGCTCTGATGGCCCTGGTAATGATCACGGCTGTGGGCCTTACGGCCTGTGGAGGGACTTCAGGCGGAGCCGCAACCGACGCCGGCCCACAGACCGTCGCCCGGTCTGCCGATGCGATACCGGTGGTCTCGCTGAGCATGGACGATTATCTGGGCAGCACCGTGGTCCTTTATTTCTCCTTCCCTGGTTGACCAACCTGCGGGCTGGAGGCTCCAGCCCTAGGACGGGTGCAGCAGGAGTTCCGTTCCCAAGGCGTCCGGGTGTTGGCCATCAACACGGCTCCATGGATCCCGGTGGAAGCCTGGCGCGATTACTGGCGTAGCAAAGGCGCCACAGATGTTTCCTGGGCCAACGACGTGGACCAGCAGATGGTCAAGTCATTTCAGGTGACCAGCCTCGGCACCACTATCATCATCGACCGGCAAGGACGCATATCCTACCGCGACGCCGGCGCCACGCCATACGACGTATTGCGGACCGAGATCGAAAAGGCTCTGTGACGTGCGTGTGGTCAAGCGAACACCTTTCGACATCGCCCGATATCGCTGTGACGGATGTTGCCCGCACGCTGGTGCAAGAATAGCTCTTACTCCAAAATATGGTTCGACATCCTTCCGCGGCAGGACACCACGATTGGAAAACCATTTTCTCCCGTTCGTCCTGAGCTTGTCGAAGGACCTGATGGTGGGCCGTACGGGGTTTTTGTAGCAGAATCTAGTCCCTGATCCATGGCACAATAAGAGTTCGAGGAATATGAACCTATTCCACATAGAAAAGCCCTTCGTAAGCCTGCTCAGCGGACTGCTGCCACTGCCTTGGTGATGAGTGGTGCCGGGCCTGCTCGGACTGCTGGGGGGGTCCTCGGCCGGGCTGGCCTTCGCACCTGCGTTGCAGGTGCTGACTTGGCCCTTCTTGGCAATCACCGTGCTCATGCTGGCGCGGGGATGGTGGTTGGCGCCTACCCACGGCAGTTGGTGGGGGTCTGCCTGGAAGAACCGCGCCACCTACACCCTGATCGCATCAACCGTGTTGGCCGTATCGCTATGGAGCCTGCGGTTCGCCGGTCTGCTGGGCGAGAGCCCGCTGTAAGCCGAACTCCACCTTTAAGCCTTGACCTTCGTCTCCTCCAGGTCGCCAGACGTCTCCGGCACTACAACGCGGTTCGGTTGCAACGCCGAGAGGGCCATGCTGACTAGCACGATAACCATCATGGCCAAGAATGCGTAACGGAGTCCCACGGTAAAAGCGTGGCCCACGCCCTCAGCGTCGCCGCGCACCGCTTCCAGGCTGGATTCGTAGCCAAGGGAAGCCATGGTGGCGGTTACGATGATCGTCGCGAAGGCGATGCTGGTGACATTGGCCGCATTCCGCACCAGGTTCAAGAACCCGGAAACCACCCCGTACCTAGCGATGCCAACGGCATTCATCACGGAACTGGAATTGGGCGAATAGAAGGTACCCATTCCGGCGCTCATCAGCATCAGCGCAGGCACCACCATCCATAGAGAGGAATCCTCAGTGACCCGGGACAGAATGAATAGCCCCACCGCCGAAGACGCCAGGCCGCCCACGGTGAAGGGACGCCAACCGAACCGGTCTGAGAGCACCCCGCTCACCGTTCCCAAGACCGCCATGCAGAGAGCTCCGGGCACCACAACGAAGCCTGCAGTCTTGGCGCTGTAGCCCAGAACGTTCTGCATGTAAAAAGGCATCATGAACAGGACTGCCGATGACCCCAAGAAGGTCAGAAAACCCGCTGTGATTCCCAGGGTAAAGGTCTTTCCCTTGAACAGCCTCAGGTCCAGCATCGGGGCGTCCGTGCGCAGTTCCCACCAAACAAACGCGGCCAGCATCGCCACTGCCCCGGCAAAGGCAACGATGATGGGCGGCGACAACCAACCAGCCTTATTTCCAGTGGTCATGGCCAGCAGCAGAACTACCAAAACCCCGGTCGACAATGCGGCGCCCCACCAGTCGAACCGGGCGCCTCTGGCCTCTTGCGCTTCGGACCAACCCCGCATCACCCAGACCGTGGCGGCCACGCCGATCAACTCAAGGGGCAGCGTTAGAAAGAACACGACCCGCCAACCGAAGGCGTCAACCACCATCCCTCCGACGGCCGGGCCGGCAACCGCGCCCACCCCCACCATGGTCATGAACAGGCCGATGGCTCGGCCTTTCTCATTGGCGGGAAAGACCGAGGTGATGATGGCCATGCCGGTGCCCTGGGTCATGGCGGCCCCAACACCCTGCAGGACACGCGATGGGAACATGATCTCCAAAGACGGCGCCAACCCAGACAACACGGCCCCAAGGGCCATCACCATTGTCCCGGCGATGTAGATCTTCTTGCGGCCGACGAGGTCCGAGAGCCGCCCCATGGGCAGAAGCAGGGCGGCGATGGTTAGGGCGTAGATGATCACCACCCACTGGATGGTGGACAGGTCGGTGTTGAACTCGCTGGCGATGGTCGGCAACGCCACGTTAACGCTGCCATGGTCGACCACCGAGGCGAAGATGCCGATGGCCAAGGCGCCAAAAACCCAATATTTGAAACTTGGGCTTCGGCTTAGGGATGTTCCGCTGTCCGCACTGGGGTTGCCTGAATCGCGGTTGGGGCTACCCGAACCGGGCTTGGGGTCGATCGAAGACATATCAGTTAAGGTTACTTTAGTTTTGGATGCCTTGCCATACCCGCGGCCCGGC
Organism: Chloroflexota bacterium; assembly: GCA_022562475.1. GTDB lineage: Bacteria > Chloroflexota > Dehalococcoidia > Lucifugimonadales > UBA3495 > UBA9611. Next base: position 7,582 of record JADFPD010000001.1, read on the forward strand.
GCCTACGCGGGAGGGGCTGTTGTATCATGGGATGCCCGCCGGGGACCGGCGAAGACAAATATGTTGAACCATGGAGGCCCAAGTGTCGAGAATACCTACAGCCAGCAGAGAGAGCGTTCCCCAAGACCAATTGGCCGCCTTCGACGAACTGGTCAGTCAGCGCGGCAGCGTGCCGGACATCGGGCCCATCTCGATCATGATCAACGTGCCCGAACTCGCCAAACGGGGCGAACACTTCAGGGCCTACGTCCGGGGCGACGATTCCAGTTTGCCCGCCAACGTGCGGGAACTGGCCATGATATTGACCGCCCGGGAGATGGACTGTCAGTTCATCTGGAACGCCCACGCCGCATTTGCCCGTCAGTCGGGGCTGAGCAACGAGCTGGTGGACAACCTGCGCGACAAGAAAGAACTGCCTTCGTTGTCCGATGAAGAATCGGCGGTGGTCGAATTCGGAAGGGAATTATTCCGGACCCGTAGAGTTAGCCAGGCCACCTACAACGCCGCCCATGCCCGGTTCGGCGTTCGCGGTCTGGTGGAGCTGACCAACCTGATGGGGTATTACTCATCCCTCGCCTTCAACATCAACGCCTTCGACGTTGGCCTCCCGGACAACCTCACGGAGCTGCCGCTGCCGGTGTAGATAACCCTAAGAAAGGAAAACCAAAAGCCTCCCTTGCGTAAAGTGGGGACCTTTGCCGGCGCGGTTAATCGCTAGTCTAGACTTTGATAAGGCCGGTGTATTATTATCAAGTACAGTGGTAGCTAAGGATAAGGTAGCTTCAGAAGCAGCAAAGACCCTTATCGAGAGGGTCGGCGCCTACCTGCCCGAGGACAGCACCGAACTTGTGGGGCAGGCATACCTTTACGCCGAAGAATGCCACGAAGGCCAGACCCGTAAGTCGGGCGAGCCCTACATCGCCCACCCCCTGGAAACCGCCCTCTTCCTTGCCGGCCTCCGCCTGGACACCCACACCATAGTCGCCGCCCTGCTCCATGACGTGGTCGAAGACTGCGACGTTTCCCTGGAAGAGATCGACCGGCGCTTCGGGCCGGAAGTGACCAAACTGGTGGACGGCGTCACCAAGTTGACCCGCATGGACGACAAGCTCCAGCCCCCGGCTGAAGATGTCGCCAACCTCATGGACGATGCGGAGTCTCTCCATGCCGAGAGCCTGCGTAAGATGCTGGTCTCCATGGCGGAAGACATCCGGGTGGTTCTGATCAAGTTGGCCGACCGCCTGCACAACATGAACACCCTGGACGCCCTGCCCCCCGACGCGCGGAGGCGCATCGCCCAAGAGACCTTGGACATCTACTCTCCCTTGGCCCACCGCCTGGGAATATGGGAGATCAAATGGCGGTTGGATGACCTGGCCTTCCGGTATCTCAACGAAGAAAAGTACCGGGAGATCTCCAAGATCCTGGCGTCCAAGCGCACGGAACGCGAGGAATACATCGAGAAAGTTTCCTCCGGGCTTCGGAACGAACTGGCCGAGTACGGTATCACCGCCGAAGTCACCGGCCGGCCCAAGGGGATCTACAGCACCTACCAGAAGATGCAGAAGTACGAGGCCCAGGGCAAACAGATCGGCGATATATACGACCTATTCGCCCTGCGGGTGCTGGTCAACGATATCGCGGACTGTTACAAATCCCTGGGTGTGGTCCATCAGATGTGGCACCCCATCCCCGGGCAGTTCGACGACTACATCGGCAATCCCAAAGAGAACATGTACCAGGCGCTGCACACCACCGTCATCTGCGAAGGCGGGACACCCCTGGAAGTGCAGATCAAGACCTACGAGTTGCACCAGATCGCCGAGTACGGCGTTGCCGCCCACTGGGCCTATAAAGAGGGCAATTCGGGCGACCAGCGGTTCGAGGAAAAGATGACCTGGCTGCGCCAGTTGCTCGAATGGCAGCGGGAAGTCTCCGGGACCGCCGAGTTTATCGAGTCCGTCAAACAGGACATCTTTCACGACCAGGTCTTTGTCTACACGCCGAAAGGCCGGATCGTTGAACTGACTTCCGGCTCAACGCCCGTGGACTTCGCCTATAAGATTCACACCGACTTGGGCCACCGCTGTATCGGCGCCAAGGTAAACGGCAAGCTTGTTTCCTTGGACACCGCCTTGGAGAACGGCGACACGGTGGAGATATTGAATTCGAAGTCGGACCGTGGCCCCAGCCTGGACTGGCTAAATCCCGACCGTGGTTACGTCCGCTCCGCCGGAGCCCGGCAGAGCGTGCGCGCATGGTTCCGTAAACAGGAGCGCGGCACCAATATCCAGCGGGGCAAGGATGTCCTGCGGCGTCAGTTGCGCCGGCTCAATCAAAAGATCGATGATGAAAACATCGTGGGCTTGTTCAAGGTCGACTCCATGGACGACCTGATGGCCAACCTGGGCTCCGGAAACATCGCTGAGAGTTTGCTGGCCCACCGTCTGGCCCAGATAGGTCATGAGACCGAGCCTCCGCTGGCCCAACGGCACAATGAATTGCCGCTGTCCAGTCCCAATTCCGGCATCACCGTCTTGGGCGTTGGGGACCTACTGATACGCATCGGCCGTTGCTGCAACCCCATCCCCGGAGACTCGATCATCGGGTTCATCACCCGCGCCCGCGGAGTTACCGTCCACAAACAAGACTGCTCCAGCGTCCAGCATGAGGACGAGCCGGAGCGCTTGGTGGATGTCCAGTGGGGCAAGGAGCAACAACTCTATCCGGTGCGGATTATCATGAAGGCCTATGACCGGGTCGGCCTCCTACGGGACGTGACCGCCTTGGTTTCCAACGAGGGAGTAAACATCGCTTCGGTGGTCACCGGAGAGTATGCGGACAGCACCGTGACCTTGAGCCTCACCTGCCATACCACCGGCCTGGACCAGCTGAACAAGCTCTTCTCCAAGCTGGACGGCGTGCGCGGGTGCATCTCGGTAACCCGCGACCACAACATCATGCCGCTCCCCACCCGCGACTAACCTCCCCTCTATTTCCGCCGAAATCTTCCCTCAAAGTTAAACCGCACCTATCCTCCGGGGAATACTGCCCCGCCTTAACGTCACCCTGAGTGGAGCGAAGGGTCTGCCAAGGTAGTGATTGCAATATTCTGTCCCGACGCGTCGGGACTTCACTCCTTAGAATGACAGGAATGGAGGGTGACCGCTCAGCCCCACGCGTCATTAAGGCGCAGGCCGGAATCCAAGAATATCGCCTTATACCGAAGGACTTAAAGCAGACCGCCTCACTGGAATGACGGCAGTCGGGAAGCGACGCCCCTCAACGGTCTCTGTATGTATAATGTGGGCTCACGCGTCCACGCGTACGCTGGGCAAGAAATAGTTCTGGAGGTATTGTCATGCCAGAGAGAAAGCCTGTGATTCCACCGGGAGCCACTCCCAACCCAGCCTTGTCGCCGGGAGTCGTTGTCGGAGATTTCCTGTTCGTCTCCGGGCACGTTGCCACGGATAACAGCGGCAACCTGGTCGGCGAGGGTGACGCCGAGGCCCAGTCTCGTCAGATAATGGACAACATCCGGGGTGTGGTGACCGCCGCCGGGGGCAAGATGGAAGACGTGGCCAAGATCACGTGTTTTATCACCGACATCGCCTACTATCCCGGCTACAGCAAGGTCCGGGCCGAGACTTGGCCCAAGGACCCGCCCGCCAGTTCCACCGTGGTAGTGGCCGGTCTGGTCCGTCCGGAATATCTGGTGGAAGTGGAAGCCATAGTCCGCCTCCCAGGCTAAGGCGGCCCCGCCGCCGCCGCGTTTACTTGGCCACGCTGAAATCGAGACGCCCTTCCGGAGAATATCTCCGGAAGGGCGTCTTTGGTTCCATACGGGGCGGTGCGCCCTAGTTGTAGCGGATCCTGGGGTCTAACCAGCCGTAGAGCAAATCAACGCAGAGGTTTATGGTCAAGATTCCTGTCCCGATGATCACGATCACCGCCTGAATCATGGGGAAGTCAAACTGGAAGACCGCCTCGATGAGGATCCTGCCCATCCCTGGAATAAGGAAGATCGTCTCGATGATGACGGCGCCCTCGAATAGCCGTCCGAACTGCCATCCGGTCATCGTGAGGATCGGCAATGACGCGTTCTTCAGGCCATGGCGCAACAAGACCGTCTTTTCCGACAATCCCTTGGCCCGGGCCGTCCGCATATAGTCTTCCCGCAAGATCTCCATCATGGACGACCGGGTGACCCGGGCGATGAACGCCATATCGTATAGGGCCAAAGCCAGGGCGGGGAAAGCCATCTGTTTTAAATTCGTCCCGGGGTCATTCCACAATTCCGCATATCCCAACGGCGGCAGCCAACCAAATAATTGGACCAAGAATAGGATTATCAGGACCGCAAACAGGAAATTCGGTATCGAAACGCCAACGAGCGAGAAGATCCGTGCTGAATGGTCAAGCCAGCCGTCGGGCCTGATGGCAGAGAGGACCCCCAAGGGCACTGACAGTGCGACGGCCAGCACGATGGCCAAGACCGCCAACTCAAGTGTCCGTGGCAGACGGGTCTTCAACTCGGTCATTACCGGGGCGTTGAACCATGTCGAATCGCCGAAGTCGCCTCTGAAGGCGCCCCAGATCCAATCGACATATTGAACGGCGATCGCGCGGTCGGTCCCCAACTCGTGCCGCAGGTCCTTCAGCTCTTTTTGGGTGAAAGAGCCTTCGCCGTCGCTGAGGATGGCCAAGGCTGTGTCCCCTGGAATGATGCTCATCAACACGAAGACGATGACGGTCAACAAGAGGACTGTCGGGACGAAAAGTGCGATCCGCTTTATGGCGTATTGGCGCATTTTTTGGTTTCGCTTAGCAGCCCGTCAACCCGGTCCTTGTATGTGCGCCATCCATTTTAACGCGCACCCTTAGCTTGGTCGGGGAGCCAGGTTGCGAGTACAGGAAAGGCGATCACTAAGCCAATGACAACAAACATACATACCATAAATGGCAATACGCCCACGAAAACGTCGTTGATGGTGCCGGTCTGGGCCAGCACGCCTTCATACTCCGCAAGCTCTTTGTCGGTGTCCTTCCGCGCGCCGTGGAGCACATAGAGCGCCATACCCTGCGGCGGGCTGATCTGGGCGGCCTCAAGGAGAATCACCATGATTATTCCGAACCACACCTTGTCCACGCCGGCGTCGCTCAACACTGGGATCAGTATGGGCAGCGTGGTTAGCATCATGGAATAACTCTCCATGAAGGTCCCCAAAACCAGATAGAACACCACCAGTGCTAGGATCAATTGCAACTGAGTGAGTTCGAAGGCGGCGATCCACTCGGCCATATCCACCGATATCCTGATCGACGCAAACGCGAACTGGAGAGTGAACGCCGCCATCAGTATCAACAGAATCATGGCTGAGGTGCGGGCCATCGATAGGAAGGACTCTTTCAATAAGCGCACCATGCTGTCGAAGCTCTGTCGTACATCCCCGGGCAACACCGGCCTGGCGCTCAGGAAATCTTCCAGCAAGACTTTCGCTCCCCCGGGAAGGGCCGGAAACCGCCTCAGGATGCCGGCGGCCAGGCTGATGACTAGCATTCCCGAATTTCCGGCGAGGGCCAGGACAAATGCTCCGGTCACCCCCGCGGCCGCCGCCTCGGTGGGAGTGGCAAACCCGAAGTAGATGCTACCCAGCACCGTGAAGATCAACAGGCCGATGGGCAGCAAGCTGAATAGTCCCAAAAAACGCAGCCGCCAGGAAACAATCTCTTCCTTGGGAGCGATCCCCGGCCAGATCTTGGCCGCAATGACGATCATGAGCATGAAGGTGACGGCCAACATCACCCCTGGGACGAACCCCGCCAAGAAAAGCCGGCCTATCGATTCACCGACGATCAACCCGTACAAGACCAGGCCGATGCTCGGGGGTATCAGGATGCCCAGGGTCCCGCCCGCAGCCAAAGACCCGATGACCAACCGCTCGTTGTAACCCCGTTGGCGGAAAGATGGAAGGGCCACTCTGCTGATGGTGGCGGCAGTGGCCACGCTGGAACCGGCACAGGCGGCAAAAATGGCGCATGAGGCGATGTTGCTGTGGATCAGCCCGCCGGGGATGAAGACAAGCCAGCGGGAAAGGACGCTGTACATCCGCTCCGCGACCCCGCTGCGGAGGACCAGTTCTCCCATCAGGATGAACAGCGGTATGGCGATCAGGATGAAATTCGTGCTGCCCTCCCAAGCCCGGTTCCCCATGATGTTCCAGAGGTTGGGATTGGAGATGTTGAAGAACTTCATGAGTATGAGCGCGATTGCTCCCAACGCTCCGGCCACATACAGGCCGCCCATGAAGAAAGCGCTCATCATGGAAAATGCAGCTGCGATCGCCATTGTCTACATTTATCTCCGGCCGCGTTGAATCATGGAAGGTGACTGTGGAATAGGGGTCTGATCTAGATACGAAGATTCGCCCGCCGCGGATGGCCGTTACGGACTATACAGGAACGGTTCGGCGGGCAACAGCCGGTTGGGGATGATAGTTGTTATCTACTCTATTCGTTCCCGTACCTTAACATCCCTGGCCCCGCCGGGCCGGAGCTAGTCGTCCGCGGCCGCCGGCGCCGCGGGAACAGTGTCTTCCCATTCGGGAATCAGTATGCGGCCGGTGGGCTCCATGGACATGATGACAACAGCCCCGGCGACACTGGTGAGGGTGGAGACGAGTATTGTCACGGTGTAAGAGCCGAACACCCAGAAGAGGGCCCCGCCTAGCCAAGCTCCCAGTGCCATACCCGAACCGGCGCCAAGTTGCTGCCAACCGAAGGACGACCCCATGGGGCCGCGGCCGAAGTACTGCCGGTTGATCACCGGAAATGCTGAGCCTTCTCCTCCGTATCCGATGCCGAAGATCACCGCGAACATGTAGAACTGCCACGGATCATGGGCCCAAAAGAGCATCAATACCGGGAGACCCTGCCACATGAAGGCGGTGGCCATGGTTCCCCTTGAGCCGATGTAATCTGAGATCACCGGAGTCAGGAACCTGGTGGTCACACTGACTAGGGCCAAGGTGCTGAGCACCCCCGCGGCGGCAACATCCTCCATTCCTGCCAAAACGGCGATGGGAATGATATAGATGATGACTATCGAATGGCTGACGCAGCCTAGGAAATGTATTGAAACCAACTTCCAGAAGGTGGCCGTCGCCTGCATGCTGGACCGGAAAGCCTTTAGCCGCAGCTGTTCAACCGCCGGGTCCCGTTCGGGTTGCGAACGCTCTAACGCGGGTGCGCCAAAAGCCGTGGCCCCGATCTCGGACGGCCGGTTCCGGAAGAAAGCCATCAAGACCACCATGATTGTCCCGCCAACGATGGCAACGGACCAGAATGCCATCTTCCAAGAGGCGCCTGTGATCAGAACGCTGATCACGATGGCCATCACGGCCGGCCCGAGACCGTGGGATGCTTGCAGAAGCCCCACTCCGTAGCCCAGATGGGTGCGGAACCAATAAGTGGCGGTGGTGATTATCGGAACGTTGAAACAGGCGCTGGCTACGCCCAAGAACAGTCCATAGGAGATCCAGAGGTGCCAGACCTCGGAGACAACTCCGGTCAGCAGGGCCCCAATGATGAAGGTGGCAATGCCGGCCATGATAACTTTGCGCGCGCCGTAGCGGTCGGTGCAATAACCGCTCAGAGGGGCCAGCACGGCCCCGACGATGCTGGCCATGGCGTAGGCCAGGGTGACCGTTGCCGGGCTCCATCCCCTGGTTTCTTCCAGGGGCACGATGAGCACGCCGAATGCCTGCCGGATGGACCCGCCGGCCATGTGCATGACGGCCGCGATGGCGATGACCACCCAGGCGTAGTGAACGGGGCTCGAAAGGCCAAAGGCGCCTTTATTCTTGGGTCTTATCATGGGCAAAACTCATTCTGCGCCTAGGGCGTACCCGTGTCAATTGATAAACCTACTATTTCAATATTCAACTTTCAGATACGAGCTATGCCTATCCGGGGCCGATGCCGCTCCGGGTATAATCTCCTGAAGAAACAGACTCGGCGAACGCCGACGGCCTTGGAGGTTTTTCATGGCAGCGGAACAGAAGCTGAAGGAGATGGGCCTGGAACTGGGGCCGGTGGGCACCCCGGTGGCGAACTACGTCCCGGCGGTGCGCACCGGAAACCTGCTTTACGTAGCCGGACACATCGCCGGCAAGCCTGACGGGTCGGTGCTGAACCCCGGAAAGGTGGGCCGCGACGTGACCGAAGAGCAGGCCTACGAGTCAGCCAAACTGGCCATGCTCAACTGCTTGGCGTCCATCAAAGGAGCGTTGGGGGACCTGGACAAGGTCAAGCGGGTGGTGAAGCTGCTGGTGATGGTCAACGCCGACCCCGAGTTCGACCGCCATTTCGTGGTGGCCAATGGCGCATCCGACCTGCTGGTGGAACTCTACGGAGACCAGGGCCGGCACGCCCGCTCCGCCGTGGGCATGAGCGGCCTCCCCCGCAAGAGCTGCGTCGAGATTGAGATGATTCTGGAAGTCGAGGAGTAATGACTCTACAAGTGCTGCGGCGGGTATACACGCCATTCAGGCAAAAGAAAATACCGCTCCAAACGAGAGATAGAGGGCGGTATTTTCTACGCCAAATGAAGATTTAATTCCCGAGATACCGAGGACGCCGTTCAAATTTTGTCTTAAAGGCCGACCTGCCTATTAGAACTAACCTTGTCGATAGATGTTTCCGTCGTCATCAATCAACAGATGGCGCGTTTGCGTACCCGCAGGGGCGGTCGGAAGATCTGAAATCTTCAAACCATCGGACAGTGAAATTACTAATAGCCTTCCTCTGCCGTCCGTCCTGCGGCTATCAATGTTATTCACATTATCGTAGGCGCCGACCCTCATATATTCGCCGGAACCGGAATCCTCTATGTAATAAATTACCTTGGGTGCGCCATTGTCGTTGTTATGTTCTACTCTAGACATCTTTTTCTCCTCCAATCATGGTTTGATTATTGGCTAAATAGAGGAATTTCACTCCCTCGGGCAATGGTCCATTTTGACTGTGGTTATCTCCCTCGGCGATTCCCGATAGGCAACGTCGGTGAGGTAGATTACCAGAAACCAGTTTAAGTGTCCAATTTGTGTAGGATTCAAAACACAAACCTGCACAAACCGTTAAGAGGTAATCGATAGCGGTATCTGTAGACCCAAGAGCCCGATCAGTCCGCCCGAGACTCGGAGATCGTGATGTCTTGGTAAGCGAAGGCCCAGGTCCAAAATCCAAGCTAGGCCGCTATTTCTTGGACCGAGTAAGCGGACGGGCACTTGAGTTGGAGCCTCGCTATGCCTCATGCTGGCGGTAGCGGTTCACTATCGGCAGGCGGCGGTCTTTGCCGAAGGCGCGGTGGGTGATCTTGACGCCAGGCGGGGCCTGGCGGCGTTTGTATTCATTCCGGTCCACTGCGGCGATCACTTGCCGGACCACCTGGGGGTCGAAGCCCTGGGCCACCATGTCCTGGTAACTCAGGTCATCCTCCACGTAGGCCTCCACCACCGGGTCCAACACCTCGTAGGGCGGCAGGCTATCGGCGTCCAGTTGGTCTTCCCGCAGTTCGGCGCTGGGCGGTTTGTCGAGGATGGCCGCGGGAATCACATCATCCATCGTCCCAAAATCCCCGCCGTGCCGGTTGCGCCACCGGCATAGCTCGTAGACTGTGGTCTTGGGCACGTCCTTTAGCACCGCGAAGCCGCCGGCCATGTCTCCGTATAGCGTGGCGTAGCCCATCGCCATCTCTGACTTATTGCCCGTGGTAAGCACGATCCAGCCGAATTTATTGGACACCGTCATCAGCACATTGCCCCGCACCCGTGCTTGAACGTTCTCCTCGGCTACGTTGGCCTCAGTGCCTTTGAACCGCTCTTCCAGCATCTCGGTGAAGGCCCGGTGGGCCGGCTCGATGGGCACCTCCCACAGGTCCAGGCCCAGGTTCTCGGCCAACTTCTTTGAATCGCTGACGCTGCCCTCGGACGAATAGCGGGAGGGCATGGTGATACCCACCACGTTCTCCTTGCCCAAGGCGTCCACGGCGACCGTGGCCGTTAGCGCCGAGTCCACTCCGCCCGACAGGCCGATCAGCGACTTGGTGAACCCCGACTTCCGGAGGTAGTCGCCGGTGCCCATGACCAAGGCCCGGTAGACCTCTTCGGGCCCATTCATGCCGTCTAAGATGGGCTGAGCTTTTAGTGGGCTCTTGCTGGCAGCGCTTGCCTCGGAAACGGACATTGTTTTGGGCGCGCCCACAGCCTCGCCGGCGTTCGCCGGGCTTCGTTTCGGTCTGGCCGCAGTCTCCGGGAAGCTCAAGTCCTTTAGCAAAAGCGATTCTTGGAATGCGGGCCCTCGGGCGATCAGGCTGCCGCTGGCGTCACAGACGATGCTGGCGCCGTCAAAGACCAGTTCGTCCTGTCCACCTACCGTGTTCACATAGGCCACGGCAACGGCGTTCTCCGAGGCGCGCTGGGCGATCATGTCTTCCCGGAAGGCCCGTTTGCCCGCGTGGAAGGGCGATGCGTTTATGTTGACGATCAACTCGGCTCCGGCTTGGCATTGGACCGAGGTTGGCCCCACCGGGTACCAGATGTCCTCGCAGATATTGACGCCGACGGCCACTCCGCCGATGCGGTAGACCGGGCACTCCGAGCCCTTCTGGAAGTAACGTTGTTCGTCGAACACGCCGTAGTTGGGCAGGAATATCTTGTGGTAGGTGTCAACCAACTTGCCGCCATAGCACAGCGCGGCGGCGTTGGTGACCCGCGGCCCAACCTCTTCCGATTGCCGCTCCAATGAAAGTATGTGCACGTAGCCCAAGACAACGGCGATGCCCTTGGACGCCGCGGCCACCTTTTCCATGGCGGCCACGTTATCGGTCAGGAAGGATTTCTTGAAGAGGAGGTCTTCCGGAGGGTAACCGGTGGTGGCCATCTCGGGGAAGGCAATGAGGTCGGCCTGAGCCTCCCTGGCGCGTTCCAGGTAGTCCAGAATCTTGGCGGTATTCCCGGTGATGTCCCCTACCGTTGGGTTGATCTGGGCCAAGGCCAGGCGGAAGGTCCGTGCCATGCATTCCCTCGTGTGTGCTTTCGCCGAGTATACAGACTTCAGAAATGACATGCCAATCTATCATGGCAAGCAACGATGAGCCTGGCTGCGAGGCCGGTGGTGGACAAGGGCTGCCTGCCGACGCTAACATTCGGACGTGAATCAGCGCGGGCGTGAAGCCCGGCGGCCCCAGACCTTATTAAGGAGAATCCCCATGGAATACGCCATCAACCACGTTCACATCAGGGCTGCGGACCCAAGGGCGTCGGCTTCCTGGTATGAGAAGATCTTCAACGCCAAGATAGTTTCGGAGCGCGAGGTCATGCCGGGCACCATCACCATTGGCATGCAGGTCGGCGGCCCGACGCGGCTGAACATCTCTTCCCAGCCGGAGGGGTCGTCCCCCAAAAGGGCCTCCGCCGAACTCCACCAACTGGGACTGGAGCACTTCGGCTTCCACGTGGAAGACCTGGAAGCGGAGATGACCCGCCTGGAAGCCGAGGGCATCCGAGTGGTCCTGCCCCTCACCGTTACTCCCCAGGGGATCAAACTGGCCTATATCGAGGGCCCGGACGACGTGCTGATCGAGTTGGTGCAGGCCGCCGCCTGAATCCTAGCGTAGATAGAAATTGTTTACTTGGCCTTATTGCTCGGATGGAAGGTTTTAGATGTCTCAAAAGATGACCGGAAAACAGGCGATATTGGAGATGCTGAAGGCTGAGGGCGTGAAGCATATCTTCGGCAACCCCGGGACCAGCGAAGCGCCCCTCATCGACATGCTGGGCGACTACCCAGAACTCCAGTATTTCCTGACCTTGCAGGAGAGCGTCGCCATGGGCATGGGCGAGTCCTATGCCAGGGCCACGGAGAAACCGTCCTTCGTCAGCCTCCACGTGGACAGCGGGCTGGCCAACGGCATCGCCTTGATGCTGGACGCGCTGAATACCGGGACCCCAATGGTCATCACATCGGCCAACTACGACGCCCGCAAGATCAACGAAACCAAGACCGATCTGGCCGAGTTGGTGCGTCCGGTTACCAAATGGTCGGTGGAGTTGAACCTTCCGGACCAGATACCGTCCGTCATGCGCCGCGCGTTCCACGAGGCCAATAGCCACCCCAAGGGCCCGGTCTACGTGGGCTTCACCGCCAATGCCCTTGAGGGCGAAGCGGAGATGAACATCGTGCCCTCCAGCAAGATCCACGACGCCTACCGTCCCGACCCCAAGGGCATCGAAGAAGCGGTGTCCCTGATCATGGCCGCCAAGCGCCCGATGATGATGGTAGGAGACCGGGTATCCGAGGACCATGCCAACGACGTGGCCGTGGAACTGGCGGAACTGATGGGATTCCCGGTCCACCAGTCCCGGGGCGCCGAGGTGTCGTTTCCCACGACCCATCCCCAATTCTTCGGCAACCACAGCCTCCGCGTCGCCAGCAACCGCGAGGCGCTCAAAGAGACCGACCTGGTCTTGGCCATCGGCATGGACGCCATGGACGAGCTGTTCTACTGGGGCGACATCATCTTGGGAGAGAACACCAAGTTGGTCCACATCGACCCGATACCGGGCCGGGTTGGAAGGTCGGAACCCACGGACGTCGGCATCGTTTCCCACTGCGCGCTGGCCATCGAGGAACTGATACGCTCGATCAAACCCCTCCTCACGCCTGCTCTAAAGAACGAGATCGATGGACGGAAAATCGAAGTCGTGGCGGCGGCGGCAGAGAAACGGAAGGCCTTTGACGACTCGGTGGCCGCCAAATGGGACAACAAGCCGATGATTCCGGCGCGGATGATGTCGGAGTTGGCCAAAGCCATCCCAGCCAACGCGATCGTGGTGGACGACTCCGTCAGCAACCGGGCCACCTTGCGCCATTATTTCCATGCCCAGAAGCGGGGAGACCTCCGGGCGTTCCGAGGCCAGTCCATCGGCGGTGGCATCGGCGCCACCATGGGCACCCAAGTCGCCAATCCAGACCGGCCGGTGTTCGGGATCATCGGCGACGGCAGCGCCCTGATGACCATCCAGGGCCTGTGGACGGCGGCCAACGACAACATCCCCTGCATCTTCGTCATCTGCAACAACGGCATGTACCGGGTCTTGAAGGTGAACTTTGACGTTTATCAGCGGGAGATACTCCAGCAGAAGGAATCGTCCGGTGAGAACCTCCCCTACTCAGATTTCCCAACGCCCTTCGACGTCGCGGGCATGGCCACGAGCATGGGCGTTCACGGTGAGCGGATCACCGACCCGGCCGAGATAGCCCCGGCGGTGCAGCGGGCGCTTGCCTCGGGCAAGCCGGCCCTACTGGATATTGTCATCGACGGCTCCCTCTAGAGTCCCTCTTGCGTCACAGAAACATGGAGGCACGTTGGATATTTTCGAGACCATAGTCGCCAAGGCGGCCGGGCTCACCGCCGGTAGTCCGCTGACCGCTGTCCTAAACCTTCGCAGTGAAATCCTGGAACTGACGGAGAATTCCCATGAGGCGTCTCTTAGGCCCAACCAGCCGGGCGGCCTGAAGCGCTCCGAACGGGCCGGCCTGGCCTGCCGGATCGCCAAGCGAAACAACGATCCGGTACTGGCGAAGCATTACGAAAGCATGTTCGGAGTGGGCAGCCAGGCCATCGCCGACACCGGGTTTGACGGCGGCGATGACGCCCGGTTGAAGGCCATCATCCGGCACACGGACCTGGTGACACTCAACCCCAAAGAAGCGACGGCAAGCGATATCACTGAATTGCTCTCAGCGGGGCTCGACGACGCGGATATCGTCCGGCTCTCGGAGCTCATCGCTTTCATCAGCTACCAAGTCCGGGTGATTGCCGGCCTGAGGCTGATGGCGGAGGTTGCATGAGTGAGCCGATCAAATATTTCACCACAACTGTTCCCTTCTGGCAGCCCCGGGTGACCCCGGTTGAACTGGAAAACGCCACGGAGGAGCAACTGGAGGCGATGAAAGTAACGGTCTCCAACACCAAGATCGGGGAATATACATTGGTCCTGGCGCTGGACCCGGAGACGCTGAAGCAACGCACGCCCCTCTTCAACGGGATCATGTACAGCCGGGGCGGGCTGTCCCGGGCCGAGACCGAGTTGGGCGCGGTGGCGGCTTCGGTGGTCAACAGATGCATCTATTGCGCCGCCGTCCATGCCAACCGGTACAACGAGTTGACCAAAGACGAGACCGTCATGGACAGCATCTTCGCGTCGAGTGAAAACACTGGCGAAGACTCGGGCATCGATCCCCGCCAAATGGCGCTATTGGATTTTGCCACCAAGTTGTCAAAATGCCCGTCCGAGGCGACCAAAGCGGACGTGGAGCGGCTGATGGAGAATGGGCTCGGCGTGGGCGAGGTCCTGGACCTGGTGCTGTCGGCGTCGTTATTCGGCTGGGCCAACCGGTTGATGCATGTATTGGGAGACCCCCTGCCCCAGGACTAGGTCCGCCCGATATGGTTCTTACTCTTATCGCCGCAGGCGGCCCGGCCATTCCACTCTACCCAACCGGCTTGAATCGCCTCGTCCGACGAAATCGGAGTGAACTCGATTGAACTTCGCGGGGCTGCGCGCCCGGTTGGCTCGGCGTTTGCCGTTCTACTACGGCTGGGTGATATTGGCCGCCGCCTCCGTGCCCAGTTTTGGGGCGCGGCCGGTGATGGCGGTCGCCACCCTTTCGGTCTTCGTGGTCCCCATGACCGACGAGTTCGGTTGGTCCCGGGGTCAGTTCTCCGGCGCCGTTAGCTTGGGCGCCCTATTCGGGCTCATCGTCTCACCCTTCGCCGGGAGATTGGTGGATCGGTACGGCTCCGGTGTGCTGCTTTCGGCCTCATCGGCCGTGGTGGGGCTGTGCGCCATCGGGCTGGCTCTAACCTCGCCGATCTGGTCTTTCTACGCTCTGTACGTCCCAGGCCGGGCGGTGTTCTCCAGTCCCCTGGAGTTGGGCACCTCAACCGCGGTCAGCAACTGGTTCATCCGCCGCCGGCCCATGGGACTGGCCTATATGGGAATCATCCAAGGCATCGGACTAACCATATTCCCTGTCATCGCCCAGGTGTTGATCGACGGCTGGGGTTGGCGGACGGCGTGGCTGGCCGTAGGAATCTTCACCCTGAGCACCGGCATCATCCCGGTGCTGCTGCTGATGGCGCGGCGGCCCGAGGATATGGGACTGGAACCCGACCCGGAGAAGGACCGCCGGTCCGGACCTGACAGCGATGCCCCAACAGCCAAACGGCCGGCCCCATCTACCTACACCGAATCCAACTACACCGTGCGGCAGGCATTGGCGACCAGGGCCTTCTGGATGCTGGCCCTGTTCTCGGTATTCGGTTTCGTGGTCCAATCTGGGGTTAGCCTGCACCAAGTGCCCCATTACATCGACCAGGGTGTGCCCACTCACTTGGCGGTATTGACGGCCAGCACCTTCGCCTTTGGACAGGTGCCCGGCGGGCTGTTCTGGTCGGTCTTGGCCCGGCGTGTCCCGCTTCGAGTCCTATTATCGGCGGCGGCGGTCACCATGTCCGTGGGAGCCATCGGCACCGGGTTTAGCACTTCACTCTCCCTGGGAATTCCCATGGCTTTCCTGCTTGGGGCTGGCGTTGGCGGGATACATCTGCTGCTGCGGCTAACCTGGGCCGATTACTACGGCAGGCTGCACCTGGGGACCATCCGGGGACTGACCCTGCCCGCGCAGATCGGCGGACAGGCGCTGGGGCCGATCATCGCGGGGTTCATGTTCGACTCAACCGGCGGCTACGAGACGCCGTTCACCATCTTCGGGATCCTCGTGGCCTTCGCTGCGGTGATAGTCCTGACCGCCACCCCGCCTGGTCCTCTGCCGGAGGGCAGCGCCTCGTTGCAGCCTGCGGTTGAGCCGGTCGGGGACTAGCTTGGAAATGGGACGAAAGTATTAACGGAACCTGGTTACCGAAAGTTTGGGGCGCCGCTCATATTTCACTCTGAGCGTAGCGATGGGTCTGCCAACTTGCTGATCGGAAGATTCTTCGGCTAACGCCTCAGAATGACAGCTTGGAGTCGATGTCGAAGGGTATTTGACCACCTCATAAGGGCATCCCGATCCCATCGGGACCATTCCCCTACGCCGTCTTGGATTTGCGGCTGGACACGACATACATGGGGTCGTCGGGCGGGCTGGTTTCGGCGTTTATGAAGGTGGCTTGGATGTCCTCGAAGTTCTCCGCGGACTCCATGTAGCTCCCCACCAAGTCGATCCGGCCCCGGTCGGTGGAGTTGCGCCAGACCAGCACGGCCTTGGTGGGGAACATCCGGTTGGAGAAACTGACGATGAACACGCCTCCCGGCCTCAATATCCGGTTCACGTGGTGGAACGTATCAACGGGCTTGGTCAGATACTGGGCTGAGACAGTGATGACAACAGCATCGAATGTCTCGTTCTCAAAGGGCAGTATGGGATTGATGTTCACGTTATGAACAACATAACCGTCCAGGTCCGGGTTCTCCCTCATTTCAACATCGTTTAGGCCCAGTCCGACCATCCGTTTCTTGGGGTGGTCCTGGGGCCAATGGGAGCGCCAACTGCTCATCAAGTCCAAAATTTCGGCGTTCTCGGGTATCTGTTCCTTGAAAAACCGGCCTATGGCGGCGATGGCCCCATCGTCGATATGCACCACCAGGCGCGGGAACTCATAGAAGACTCCGTCGTCCTCTTCATCCACACGCTGAAAATTCTCGGGCGTGAACCTAGACTCAGTTATGGGACCTCCCAACGGGCTGATTCGGGCTTGCCCTGGCGGCATCGGCGAATTGTACCACGGCCAAATTACGCCCAGTGGTGGCGCGGCCTTGCAGGGATTACAATTCGCCCACCAAACTGGATTTGAAACCACTTATTTATACCAACGAAGGAGCAAAAACATGGCTTCAGAAAGCAAAGAGGAGATGCTAAAAAGGGTCTCTGAGAGCCGGGGTTATTCTCTGGAGATGCACCGGATCATGGCGGAGGTGGACATCGATTGGGTGACCAGCTACAACCAGTTCATCGACGCCACCTACACGGGACAGCGGTTGTTGGACCGGAAGACCAAGGAACTGCTGCAGGTGGCGGTGGAAGCCGCGCTCCGGGCGGACATCGACCAGATCCAAGCCCACATCCGCGTGGCGATCAAGGAAGGCGCCACCCCCATGGAGGTGCTGGAGGCCATGCAGTGCGTGATCATGCCCATGGGCGCATTGGCCTTCCGCCGCGGCCTCCAGGCCTGGTCCGCCGAAACCGGCATCGGGCAAAACGCCTAGGGGCGGCGTGCGTAGGGGCACGGCATGCCGTGCTCCTACGGATTTGGCGCCCATCGGCGGATAATCCCTTTATTTTTGCCAGTTGACTTTGTTGGTCAGGGTGCCGATATCGTTGATGGATATGGCGCAGACATCGCCGTCCTTCATATTCTCGGTGGCGCCGTCGGTGCCCATCCACAACACATCCCCGGGCACTAGGGTCAAATACTGACTCATCTTGCTGATGAAGGTGCGCACGCCGAAGATGGCCGTGGCTGCGTCGTACTCGCCGACGATCTTGTCGTTGACCCTGATGACCACGTGCAGGTCGTCGGGGTTCAGACCGGTCACGATCCACGGGCCCATGGGCTTGAAGGTGTCGGTGTTCTTGGCCCGCCACATGGTGCGGTCGTTCCGCTGCCAGGTGCGCTCGCTGACATCGTTGCCGATGGTGAACCCAAGCACATAGCCCAGCGCCTGTTCCTCGGTTACGTTACGGCAGGTCTTGCCGATCACCGCCACCAACTCACCCTCGTATTGAAGCATCTCCGTCGCATCTTTCGGGACGATTATGTCGTGGCCGTCGGGCACCAAGGCGTTGATGGCCCGGTAGCCGACGTCCGCCTGTTGGGGAAGCACCGGCTCTTCGCCGCGCATCTGGGCGGCCCAGGTCACATGCTCCGGATAATTGATACCTGCGGCATAGAAGGTCGGCGGTATCACCGGCACCTCCAGCTTCACCGCATCCAGTTTGTAGGTATTGGAGGTCTTCTTGTAGCTGTCGAAGGGGGTGCCCTCAACCTCGGTAATTGTGTCGCCCCCTGTGGCGCTTTCAATGATGCCGTAGGAGATGGGTCCGCCGGTGGAGAATCTGCACCATTTCATGTCTGTTTCACCTCGTATCGGCCACGAACGCTGCGGTGGCCATCGATCGTTCAGGGGAATTCTACACCGCGCCCCGGCCCGGTCAAGCCGGCGTCCGCCGATGCTTTTGGGGCGAGGTGGTAAAATCTAGCACGCTTGGCAAGCAGAGCTGAGGCGAAACAAAAGACAACGACTAAGAACCATAAGGTGGAACAGCCATGCGACTGGTAGGAAAGACGGCCCTCATCACCGGCGCCAGCCGGAACATCGGAAGAGAGGTTGCTTTAACCTTTGCCCGGGAGGGCGCGGACCTTGTCCTCAACACCCGCACCAGCCAGACCGAGCTGGACGAGGTGGCCGCGAAGTGCCGCGAGTTGGGCGTGAAAACCCACACGGTGATCGCCGACGTCTCCGACTCCGCCAGCGTTTCCAAGATGGTGACGGAGGGCATCCAAGCGCTGGGCAAGATCGATATCTTGGTCAACAACGTGGCCATCCGCCCCCACAAACCCATCCTGGAGGTGTCCGACGAGGAGTGGCACCACACGCTGGCGGTAAACCTGGACGCGGCCTTCTACCTGTGCAAGGCTGTGTTGCCGGGGATGATGGAGCGCCGGACCGGCAGCATCATCGCCCTGGGCGGGCAGTCGGCCATCACCGGCCGCCCAGAGACCAGCGTCGTGACCACGGCGAAGACCGGGGTGCTGGGCCTGATGCGGGCTATTGCTGCGGAGATGGCGCCCTACAACATCCGCGCCAACATGGTGAACCCCGGCTCCACCGACACCACCCGGGGCAACCCCGTGTGGTACCCAGAGTTCCAGAGCGGCGTGGACCGAGGCTCAAGCGAACACTTGAGATCCATACCCATGGGCCGCCAAGCCACGGTGCAGGACATCGCCAACGCCTGCCTGTTCTTCGCCTCCGACGAGTCCGGCTACATCACCGGCGACAGCCTGAACGTCATGGGAGGCCGCTACATCTTCTAACCAACGCCTGCTCAGCCGGGTTTTATTCGGCCAGCCGCCGATCAATTGCTTACCCCCAACTGCTCCCACACCAGCGCAGCAGCACCCGCCAGGCCCACCGAGTCGCCCAACCGGGCTGTGGTGAGTTGAAACTCTTTGTGGAGCTCGCTCATGGCGCGGTCCCGGATCCCCTGTTGTATTCGCGGCAGCAGGTCCAGCTTTACCAAGCCATCGGTCACCCCGCCGCCCATCACGATCATGTCTGGGTTGAACAGGTGGACCACGTTGGTCAGCCCGATAGACAAGGCGGACACGGCGCTGTCCAATATCGACACGGCCAGTGGGTCCTTCTTCTCCGCGGCGTCGAAGACCGCCGCGGAATCAACCGAGTCTATGTTCAGTGCGGCTAGGGCAGAGTCCGAGAACCCGCCGGAAGCCAACTTCTGCTTGGCGATACGTTCGATACCGGTGCCGGATGCCATAGCCTCGAGACATCCCCTGGAGCCGCACTGACACGCCAAGGCCGAATCGGACGTGTCCACCAGGGTATGGCCGATCTCCGCCGTAAGTCCGTTGGCGCCCAGGAACAACGATCCTTTATCCACCAATCCGCCGCCGACGCCGGTGCTGACGGTAACGTAGAACAGCGTTTTCACGGGGCGGCCGTTGTCCGCGGACTCCTTGCCGGCGCCGAAGTGATGCTCGCCCAAGGCGGCCAGGTTGGCGTCGTTGCCCACCCAGACCGGCAAGTCGAAAGCCTTTTCCCAGAGGGCCTTGAAAGATACCCCGACAAGTACCATCAGATTAGGCGGCTGATAGAAGGTGCCCGTGGTCGGCTCCACGGGCCCGGCCACGGCGGCGCCGATTCCCGCCACGGGGCCGCCGGCCTGCTGGATGGCGACCGCCAGCAGCTTCTCAGCATTGGCCAGGTATTCTTCTTTTGAGCCGTTCTGGGGGTTGGGCTCCCGCGCTTGCCAGAGGATCTCCCCCTGCCTGTTGATGACCGCGGTCCTGGTCCAGGTCCCTCCCCAGTCCATGGCCACCGCTACTTGTGGTGTACTCATCGCCTATTCTTTACCATGTTCGGTATCATCTTCCCAGGAGCTCGTTGATGGTGTCCCGGAGGACCGTTTCGGTCAACGGGCCCGACAGCTTCTTCAACAATGAACCGTCCGGGCCGATGAAATACTTCTCAGGGATTCCCCGCACCCCGTAATCGATCGCCACAACGCCACTGGCGTCAAAACCGTTGGGGTAGCTCTGCCCCTCCTGTAGAAGAAAGATCTCGGCGTCGCCGATGTTGTCCCAAATATCCACCCCTACGAACTCCACCGGTTGCCCTTGGAACTCCTCGTAAACCCTGGCCAGAGCCGGAGCTTCCGCTCGGCAGGGCGGGCACCACGCGGCCCAGAAATCGACCATCACGACCTTGCCACGGAGGTCGGAGAGTTTCAACGTTCCGCCGCCGATCAGATCTAATTCAAAGTCCATCGCCGGACCGGCCTCAAACCGGGATTCGACAAGGTCGGAGTTCACTGCCAGTCCGCCCGGGTTGCCACCGGTGCTGATGGATGCCCAGGTCAAGAGAGCGATCAACGCCGCTAACGGCACGCCCCCACCCAATACTATCCAACTGCGCTTGGTCATTCCGGTTGCTCCCCAGAGGGTTTTTCGTCTTCGCCGGAGTATTGGCTAAAGCCCTGGTCCAGAACCCTGGCCGTAAGCTCCATCCGTTGGGTGCGGTACTCTACTTCCGGCAGATCGCCCTCCTGGTATCGCTGGTCCAAGGCTGACACCGCCCGCACAACTGCCGCCCTCTCCGCTGGGTCCACGGTCCGAGCGGCAACGTCCGGCTCAACGCCTGCGGGAACCGGGCGGTAGCCCCGTATAATGCCCCACAACAGCATAGCAGCCAAAGTCGCGCCCAGCGCGCTGGGAATGGCGATCAGCCAAAAGTCGCCCCCGGTCACCGAGTTGGTGAACCGGACCCAAACTCCTGGCAGCGGCAGGCCTGTGATCTCCAACTGCAATCCCTGGCCCGGAGCAAAGTCGCGCGCCTCGTAGGCCCGGTAGGCGGTCCCTTGGACATTTATCGGAGCGATGTTGGTCAGGCCAGGCACAGCTAGATCAGGGATGCCCTCCGGCACCCACACTTGGAATAGGTCCGCTCCTTGGGGCAGGCTTTGCCGGTAGGCAATGGTTTCATCCTGGTAGCGAAAGCTGTAAGCAAAGTTCAGACTGTGAGCTCCGGGAACAACGGGCGAGGTGAGAGCGAACCCGGTGCCGATGGACACGATGTCTCCGCCGGGGAGGTCGGATTCCACGGTCAGTTCCGAAGGGTTGGGGGGTAGGGCGAAGCGGAGGAAGCTGATTGGGTCAACTTTGGTTAGGTCGGGGACCAAGGTCCGGTCTGTGGGATTGTCGAATCTAACAAATTCAAGGACGCTGACTAGTTGGTCATCTTTGTCCAAGGCGGCAACTACCATCACATGCTGCTCCACATGGATGATAGAGGCATCCTGCGTCGTCTCGAACACGGTCAACAATAGATCGTCGGCAAGTCCGCCGCTGTCCAGAGAAATCCCGTAGAAGACGCCCTGGTGGTCCACGCTAACGGTGTAAGAGCCTCCATTTACTATCTGAACGTCCTCAAACACGAACCTCCCCTGGGCGTCGGGCGCCGCTTGTCCGGTGCCGGCCAGTCTGCCGTCAGCGGCGGTTATCAGCATCAACACGTTAAGGTCGTCCGGTATTTTCGCGCCTTCCGTGCCGTTCACCACCTGTCCGTGAACTTCGGTGGTTTCCTGGGCCAGGAGCAAGGCCCCTTCAGAGGGGAATAGATATAGCGCTACGGCCAGAGCCGGCAACAACCACAATTTTCCTTTCACGGTAGTGGCGCCATCTCCGCGCCGCAGTGGGGGCAGGCGGGTGTGCTTCGCGGGACAGCGGCGCTGCAGTTGGGGCAGGCGATGACCCTTACCCCGGCGATTCCCTTGGCGTCCCGGGCCAGAAGAATCTCCTGTTCCAAGACCCACGCCGGGTCAGCGCTGCCGGCCTCGAGTTGGTCTCTAAGCGCGGTGGCGGCCTGCACGCGGTAAGCCTGGAATTGCGCTTGGAAATCTTCTTCAGGCATCCGGCCCAGTTGGTACTCCAGGTCCAGGGTCGTTATGGCGTCGAATATATCGGCCAGGGCTTGGTCGTCGGTCCCCGGTGGGGCGTCGGCGGCGGTGGGTTGGGGTTGCCGCCTACGTATGAATGCATAGAACACCACGGCGAAACTGAAGGCTGCCAACAACGCGCCCAAGAAGATGGATATGACGGTTTCCGCGTCCATGGGACTCAGTTTACCAGGCCGGCAATCGTCCTAGGCAGCCGAAGGCCGGGGTCCGGAAGCGAAACGGCGTGGGCCCGGAACAGGGACCGGGGCGCGGATCTTCTGCGGCCAGAGGGCTATTACCGTTCCGACCATCATCACCGGGCCGGCCACCCACATCCACCAGATCAGCGGGTTCACCAGGATGCGGAAGCCCACTCTACCGTCAGGCAGGTTCTCACTGGGGACGATGTACAGGTCCTCAACGGGTGTGGAGCGGATAGCCGCGGTTGTGGCGGCCATGTTAAAGCTGGGGTAGAAATCCCGTTTGGCGCGGACCGTCTCCAGAAGGTCTCCGTCACGGAACACCTGGACCGTGGATATGAACTCGGTCCGGTTGCCCTTGGGAGTCTCGACGGTGCCCAGAAAGACCAACTCGTAGTCTCCGACAACGGTGGATTCACCAGGGCTCAGGACCACGTCTCTTTGAGTGCTGAAAAATGACGTGCCGACGATGCCCAGGGTCACCATGACTATAGACAGGTGCACGATGTAGCCGCCGTAGCGGGGGCGGTTGGCCATGATGAGGCGCAGGAACGCAGTTGCGTAATTCTCCCCGGAACCGCGGTGACGCGAGCGTGTCCCCCGGTACCATTCCATCAGGATGCCGCTGGTGACGAAAGCCGCCAGCCCAAACGCCAAGAGGGCGAATTCCTTATGCAGGCCAAGGGACGCCAGAATCGCCACCGTAGCCAGTCCGCCGACAGCCGGCGGCAGCAGTGTCTTCCGTAGACTAGCCATGCCGGCTTTGCGCCACGGGATCAACGGCCCAACACCCATCAGGAAGATCAAGGCAAGCATCAAGGGCCCGTTCACCTGGTCGTAGAACGGACGGGCCACCGTGATCTCAGTGTCGCTGGTCAAGCGGGAGACCAGAGGATAGACGGTGCCCCAAAGGGTCACGAATGCGATAGCCAGCAGCAGCAGGTTGTTAACCAGGAACGCGGCCTCCCGCGAGAGCATCGAGTCCAGATTTTGAGCGCTCTTCAGCAGTGGATAACGCCAGATGAAGATGGCGAATGGGACCGCTATTCCGACCGCTAAGAACAAAAGGAAGATCCAACCCAACTGGGAAGCGCCGAAGGAATGGACCGATGGCACCGAGCCTCCCCGGTTCATGAACATCCCATAGAGCGCCAGCCCAAAGGCCACATTTATCAGAATGATGTTCCACATGCGGAACATGCCCCTGCGCTTTTGCACCATGATCGAATGGATAAAGGCTGTGATGCCCAACCAGGGCATGAAGGCCGCGTTTTCCACTGGGTCCCAGAACCAGAAACCGCCCCAGCCCAGGATGGTGTAGGCCCACCATGACCCAAGGAGCAGCCCCGAAGCCAATAATACCCAAGAGATCATGCCCCAGACCCGCCCGGCGTCGACCCATTCATCTCCGGTCTTGCCGGCCAGCAAAGATCCCATGGCGAAGGCGAAGGGCACAGTTATGCCGATCAACCCCGCCATCAAGGCTGGCGGATGAAAGAACATGCCGAAGTGGGTGAGCAGGGGGTTTATTCCGTCGCCGTCCAGGGGCACGAAGGACAGCTTGTCGAAGGGGTTGGCCATGACGGCGGTTACCGCCAAGAAAAAGGTCAAGGTCAGCATCAGGACGGCGGTGGTGTAGGGTAGGGCGTCCTTGAACTTCTCCGGGGCACGCCAGACGGCGATGGCCGACATGATGGACAGGACGGTGGCGATGTACAGCAGCGAGCCCTCGTTTCCGGCGTAGAAGGCCACCCAGGTGAACCGGTAAGGCATGGCAAGGTCGCTGTGCGCGGCGACGTAGGCAATCTCAAAGTCCCGGCTGATGAAGGCGATGACCAGGCTGAGGGTAGCCACCAAAAGAGCCAGGCCGGCGGCGTACATCGCTGACTGGGCACTCTCCACCAACGCCGGCGACAAACGCAACTTGCCGGCCACGGACCCGACCGTGGAATACGCGGCCAGAGCCAGAGCGATCCAAAGGCTTAATGCGCCAAGCTCAGACATCTATCTACTCTCTTCCGGACCAGAAGGTTCTGTTTGACCGGATGCTTCCGTTCCCGGTGATTCTACGGCAAGACCGGGTTGATTGGATGTGCCGCCGGGCCGGGAACCGCCGCGAGTCCTTTCCAGGTGGCGGTCGACCAGTTGCAGGTAGGGAACCAAACTAGCGTCTTGGACCGGCCGCGGCGTGGCGGGTACGGGTCCCCGGCGGGTCATGGAACGAATGATGAAGAACACGGCCACCAATGCGGCGGCCACGCCACCAGCGGGCAGCAGCCACGCCACCAGATCAGCCCCGGACTTGGGTGGCGCGCCCAAGATGTCTTGTCCGTAACGGTCGACGAAGAAATCCAGTATCTCTCCCCGGTCTTTGCCCTCAGCCAGCATCTCCCGGACCTTCGCCCGCATCTGCAGGGCGATCTGGACCTGGGCCTGGTCAATGGTCTCGGCCGGACAGACGGGACACATGATCATGCGGTCGATTCCCTGGGCCTCGCTTTCACTGAAGGCGGCTTCCCCCGACACTGGTTCCGGGGTCTGGGCGTGAAGATGACTGGTCTGGCCCACGGCAAATGCCGCGAGGACGACCAGAAACAAGAAGGCCCTGGTAGTGGGCTTGGCCGAAAAGGGGAGTTGGGAGGATTGAATCGAAGATCTCATATGTCAACCGTAGCCGGAAACGCGGCCCTAACGCGCTCCGGATTTTCTGATGCGGGCCGTTTACTTGGGCAGCGAGCTGATGAACCGGGCAATGGCGTTTCGCTCATCCCCGCTCAACAGCTTACCGAATGGCGGCATGACCGACGTGGGTCCAAGGGGCCTGGTGACAGCTTCCAATCTAGACACGATCAACTCTACCGGCCTATTAGTGATATTAGTGGAAACGATGGGATCGTACCCGTATCTCTCGACCATTTTGGCCAAAACCGGGCCGGTCCCCTTGGCGTCGGCGCCGTGGCACATCTGGCAGTTGACCCGGAATAGGTCTGCGCCGGTGTTGGTCACTATGGATGCGGTGGGCGGGTAGAATGCGACCGCATCGGCCACGCCGGTCAAACGGGGCGGCTCATGGGACCGGTAGGACTGCTGGTAGTGCTGTTCATAGAAGATGTCCACGGGGTAGGTCCCCTGACTGCAGCCGACCAGCACGATACCCAAAAGCGTGGCAATCCCAAAGAACCAGCGCCTCAGTCCGCGCTTGCCCTGTTCCGTCCGGGGCCGGCTGGTGACCGGCTGTGATTCAACCCGGTTTAGCATCAAGCGCTTATCTTCTCCGCTTTGCGCACCACATCGATCGCTCCAGCCTGGGTGAGCAAGGTCTGCGTCTGGGTCAGGTCTGCGTCGTCAACGTTTACTAGAACGCCGATGTAACCTTCTGTGATCCGGGTGTCATACAAGCCCTCCTTGAATGCGGGCAGCCGGGACTCGAAGACGATTCCGATGATGGTGAAGATGATGGCGGTGAGCATGGTGCTTTCGTAAGTCACCACGGCCATGGGAGGCAGCGATAAGATGGGCTTGCCGCCCTGGACCAAGGGGTAGGCCATCTGGGTCATGGAGGTCAGTAATATACCGACGGTTAATCCGATGAGCGCGCCAACGAAGGGGAAGATATAGAGCCGGTGGCTCTCGTATCTCTCCCCGAATGCGCCCTCGGGATAGGGCGTGTCCGTCAGAAAATCGTAATCGGCCTGTGGGACGCCGGCTGCCTTTAGAGCGTCGCCTGCATCGGCGGCGTGGTCCGCACTTTCAAACAGCCCTAGTATTGGTGATTTGGCCATTTCTGTTCCCTCTAGATGCCTACGCTATATTGGTCTTCCCGTTAGTCTTCCCTGAAGACCGCCGGGATTGTCACCCGGCCGATCTTTATCTCTGTTCTTAGGATCTCGCCCTCTTTGATGTCGTAGAGCGGGATCAGCGGCACCACCCTGGCGATGGTCAGCATCAGCATGGAGACCATGGCGAAGGTGCCTATGATAATGATCCATTCCACCGAACTGGGCCGGTAGGTGTACCAGTCAAAGGTCAGCAACTGCTTGCGGGCCAGGCCGGGCACGATGATCAAGAACCGCTCCAGCCACATGCCTATGTTCACCGAGACACACGCGAGGGACATGATCCACAGGTTCCTGCGCATGGACCTGCTGAGCCAGATGGAAACCGGCACGAAGTAAGTTAACCCCACGAATATCATCATCCAGATGTTCCACGGGCTGACCGTAAACTGGAAGTTTCTGACGGCTATCTCGTCCGCCTCACGGCCGTAGAAGCCAAAGATGACTTCCATCACGAAGAAGTAGAACCATCCGGTGGCCACCACGATCAGAAGCCGGGCCAGAGCATCGATATGCTCGTGACGGATATAGTTCTGCCAACTGTAGATGTAGCGCAGAATGATCAATACCAGGGCAACGGCCGACACCCCTGAGTGGACCGCGCCCACCACGAAGTAAGGGGCAAATATCGTTGAGTGCCAAGACTTGACGGAGACCGCCATTCCGAAGTCCCAGGACACTATGCTGTGCACCGAGACGAACACCGGAAGGATCAATGCCGATAGCAGGACCCCGGCGATAACCTGCAATTTCCATTGCCTGGCGTTGCCCTGCCAACCCATGGCCAGCATTCCATAGATGCGATGGCTGATACCGGTAGTACGGTCGCGCAAAACCGCGAAGTCAGGGATCAACGCCACCATGACGAAAAGGATACTCGACGTCAAATAGGTGTAAACGGCGCTGGGGTCCCAGACCAAAGGCGACCGGATG
Source organism: Chloroflexota bacterium (assembly GCA_022562475.1). Taxonomy (GTDB): domain Bacteria; phylum Chloroflexota; class Dehalococcoidia; order Lucifugimonadales; family UBA3495; genus UBA9611. Next base: position 34,853 of record JADFPD010000001.1, read on the forward strand.
TTGGGCCAGATGCCACGGGCGAAGTCGAACGGGATGAACGGCAGCGTGTAGATCCAATAGACCGTGCGCCACGGGCGGCCGGTATGGATCAGCGGCATCATCATGGCTGTCATCAGCGAGAAGACGGTCAATATCTCGGCTGCCCGGGTGGCGGGACGCCGCCATTCGGCCTTGGACAGGCGTAGGATGGCCGAGAGCATCACACCGGCGTGGCTGATACCGATCCAAAAAACGAAGTTGGTGATGAAGAAGCCCCACATCACCGGACGGTTCAGGCCGGTCACGCCGAAGCCTTGGTTGATCATGAAGCCGGCGGCGCTCATGGCGGCAAGCACGATGAAGCCAAGGATCGCAAGGGCCATGAAAAACCACTTGGGCGAGTTCAGGATACTGACCAGCAGTTCCCTGTTTACCTGTCTAGAATTTAGCGGTTTGCCTTCCTGCATGATGCTCCGCCGGGTTAATACTTCGAATTACTCAGGTTTGCCCAATATTAGATATTCGCCACGCATAAACTTGCCCCACTTTTGGTACAGCGTGCCTTCCTTGACCTCCCAGAGCGAGATCAAGGGCAGCATCTTGGTGGCTGCCAGGTAGATGAAGATGGCCGCGCCGAGTCCTCCGACCACCATGAAAACGTCCCAGACGTCCGGATAGACCGGCGCGGGAAGGTGTTCAAATGTCAAATTGTATATATCTGACCCAGGAGCGGCGTTGGCCGACCCGACAAAGACCCTGATGTTGAACATCAGGCCGCCGAACAGCACCATCAATCCGGCGAGGGCCGGCCCCCAGGCGCTGCGGCGAACGGGGTTCCAGAGCAGTACCGCAAAGGGCGCGGCAAAACTGAATATCAGGTTCAGAAGGAAGATTATGGCGTAGGTATCAACCACCAAGTATTTGATGATGTTCTGTTCCACTTCCAACCGGCCGTACCAGAAGGTGATGAAGAAGGCGAACAGGTGGTAGACCCAAAGCAGGGTTACCCCCAAAAGCACTTTGCTGGCCGACCAGAAAGTCGACTTGCCGATATAGCCTTCGTAGCCGCCCCATCGCCGCATGATGAACAGGACGACGAGGATCGCGCCGAGGGACATCTGGAGGCTAGATATCGTGTAGATAACCGGGAATATCGAGTCTTTCCACCCGGGGATCAAGCTCTGAGCGTAATCGGAGCTGATCACGAAATGTATGAAGACCAGAATCATGAAATAGAATGCGCCTAGCAGCGCAAGCCCCGCTTTCTGAGCGTTCCATTGACGCTTGGTGCCGTACCAATTACCGGCCAATTTGTTGTATAGCCAGCGTCTGAAACCGGTGGCGGTGAAGCGGCACTCGGCCATGTCCGGCATCGCGGATAACCAGAGTATCGCCAGGGACGTTATCGTCAGGAACGCAACCCCTACCAGGTCCCAAGCATGAGGGGAGCCTATCGGGCCCTCGAACCAGATGGTCCTCCGGACTGCCATCTGGCCTTCCACAACCCCCTCTGGATTGCCTATGGACGGGAGTAAGAACATCAGGGGGATGAACATTAGAAGGTTCAAGATTCCAACTATGGCAAACAGTTCCGCAACCCGTGAAAGTGGCCTGCGCCAGTGGCTCTTGGTGAAACGGAATGCCACCGCCACCAAGGGCGCTCCGCTGGTAACCATAAAAACCATGGAGAAGATGGCCATGTAATAGCCCCAGGGAGCGATCTCGCCGAACCCGTCATCGATGGCGCGGGCTATGAACCCCACGATGCCCAGAAAGAACAAGACACCGGTCACCGCCAAAGCCATGGTGAAAGGCTGAGGCATGGCCTTCGTCTTTTCCCCCATGTCTTGAGTCATCACCGTGGCATCGGGGAATACCCACATGCCGGCGTGTTGACCGTGACCCTTTGGTTCGATTACCGCCATCTAACTAGGCCTTATCCAACGGGAATGGTTCAACTTTCTTCAGGTAGATCACATTGGGCTTAGTGCCGATCTCTTCAAACAGCCGGTAGACACGGGTGTGGGCTTCATCAACGTGCCCGCCCTGATGCCGGGTCTCGATCTGTTCATTGGCCTCGTCGAAATACTCCTTCACCGGGCCGGTGTTGTCATTTTGGTCAGCGAATTGCAAAGCGTTGGTCGGGCAGGCCTGGACGCAGGCAGGCAGATAGTTGCCCTCTTTCATCTGACGGTAATTGAGTTTCCGGTCGGCGGCCGGGATCCTTTCGCCGGTCAAGGGCTCGATGCCGCGCCGTTCCACGTTCACCTCACCGCGGCGCAGGCGTTGCACGCAGAAAGAGCACTTCTCCATGATGCCCCGGGTCCTGATGGTCACATCGGGGTTCAACTGGTTCCGTAGGCTCTTCGGCCACTTCGGGTCCCAGAAGTTAAACATCCGGACGGTGTAGGGGCAGTTCACCGAACAATAGCGGGTCCCGATACAGCGGTTGTAGACCTGTACATTCATCCCTTCGTCGTTGTGGTAGGTGGCGAACACCGGGCAAACCGGCTCGCAGGGTGCGTTCTCGCAGTGCTGGCACATAATGGGGATGAACTTGGCCTTGACGTTGGGGAACTCGCCTTCCCAATACCGCTCGATGCGTATCCAGTGGTAGGCCCGCCGTTGCTGGTAAAAAGACTTGGTATTTATCGGAATGTTGTTCTCTGCTTGGCAGGCCACAACACAGGCCTGGCATCCGGTGCACCGGTCCAGGTCCACTACCATTCCCCATTTATGGTCTATGCGCTGAGTAACCATTGATCAACCTGTCTCTTTGCGTTTTATCGTCGAATCGTCGCCGGCCAGGCGCCCTTAAGCGTTCTCCGGGGCGATGGTCTTGATGATTTCTTCACCAGGCGTCAGGCCGATCTCCACCGCCCTGACGTCGCCCTCCAACTTGGAGATGCTGATACTCTCCCCGGTCTTGGACACTCGCACCCTGGTCCCGGCCCATGCCAAAGAGCCGGTGTCTTTCACCAGGGTCGTCTCCAATATGTCCATGACATTGGAGCTTTCGCTGCCGCTGCGGTCGGTGGCGTATTCCGACCCGTGCTTGCGCCCTTGGCCGAACGGCACGCTCACGGTATCGGGAGGCACGGCTGGCGTCGGGTAAGCCACGGCCCTGATGGAATCTTTGGAAGACGTTAGACGGAGGATGTCCCCTTCCTTCACTCCCATGCTTTTAGCCGTGGTGTCGTTCAACTCAACCCACGTCTGCCAAGTAACCGTGGACAATGGGTCCGGCGCTGCTTGGAGCCACGGGAGATGCCCATTGTAGCCGTCCAGTAGGGTGTTGTGGGCGAAAGGAACCAAGTAGAACGAATCGGCGCCGATGCCGAATCCATCAAATACAGGGCTCGACGCCTTCTCCGCGATGGTCCGTAAAAGCCCGTCGGCCGGCCGCACGCTGGTGGGGCCGTTACGGAGTTCGTCCCACCACCCGCCGCGCCGCAGTAGGTTGTTCCAGAATTCATCGGCGGAAGACGCTTCGATGGAACCCCGGTTCAGATTGAACAAAGCGTCGGAGCCTTCCCGGAGCATGGCCTTGAAATTGGCCCACGGCAGGTCTGATTCCTTTCCGAGTTCCTGGGCCATGGTCAACAGAACGTCGGGGAAACTCAGGGGGTCAAGGTCGAACAGCGGGTTCACCACCGGCTGTTGGAATCCCACGACCTGGTACCCGGGACCTGGTTCGGAGATATCGTCGCCCCAGTCCTCCAGATATACACGGTCGGGGAGAATGAGGTCGGCCATCACGCTGGTGTCGTCCAAGAAAGGCGAGAAGCTGACCACGAATAGGTCATTGGCCTGGGCGATGGCGTCCCTAAGTTGCAGGGAGTCGGGCAGGCCGTGCACCGGATCTGCGCCGTGCAGCAGTAACAGTTTCGTCTTTCCGCTGCGGATCTGGTCGGTAACGCGGGCCCAGTCTTCCAGGCTGCCCGCGGTGCTGGCGTTGGGGACATCGGCCCAAGGACTGGCGGGATTGAATTTGACCCCACCTTTTTTGCCGACGCTTCCCACCAGGAAGTTGAGGGCGTAGATGGCCTCCAAGTTGAAAAGGCCGTTGCTCTGGGCCCCGGCGGAGCCGCCGCCGATGGCGACGCTGGGCCGGTTGGCGGCGAAACTGCGGGCTAGGCTCTTCAGGAAATTCACCGGGTCTCCGCCGGTCATTTCCGGGGTTAGCCCGGCCAATGGGACCACGATCTCGGGCCGGAAGTTATTCAGGGTCTGGATGCCGGGAGCACCGCCGACCAGTGAGTCCACGTCGACGCCTCTGGCTTGGAGGTTCTCCGACACGATCACCTGGGCCAAGCTGAGCGCCAGGTAGCCTTCCCAACCGGGCCGCACCGGCAGCCATTTGTCGGCGTTGGCCGCGGTCATGGAGAACCGGGAATCTATCTGATAGAACATGCCCCGGCCGCGCCCTGCGCCCTGGCGGAACTCGCCAAACCCACGGTTGAACCGGGTCGGAGAGACCCAGGTGGAAAGGAAATCCGCACCGAAGGAGAGGATGAACTTACTGTTCTCCAGATCGAAGTCGGGCAGAGAGTCCTGTTGGAAGACGTTCTTGACCGCGGTCCGGAAGGTATTGTTGTCGATGGCTTCAAAGCCCAAACGCTCGCCGCCGATGGCAGCTACGAAGCGGTCTGCCAGAAGCGCCATGTGCCCTCTGAGGGGCTCGGTGATCATCACCGAAGATGAGCCGTTGGCCTGGAGAGCGCTCCGGAGAGAGTCCATGCCGTTGGGCTGCCAATTGATCGGCAGAAACTCCCCTGAACCACGGGGGCCGCTGCGGCGCATGGGCGTCGGTATCCGGTCCGGATGGTAAAGGGCCTGGAGTCCTGCTTCGCAACGGGCGTGGGTCTTCCCTTGGTTGGTCGGATAGTAGGGGTTTCCCTGTATCTTCTTGGCCCGGCCTTCCATCACCCGTATGACGATGCCCTCGCAAGACGGGCAGGTCCGGCACAGGCTGGCATACCAGTTGTCGCTTCCCCGGACCAGGTCTTCCGGCAATCGGACGGAGCTTTGGATATCCAATTCTCCGCGACGGATGCCAAAGCCCTCACAAGCAACGGCTCCCACCGCGCCCAGGCCGGCCCAGGCAAGAAAATTTCGCCGGGTTAGTTTCATCTACCTTTGACCCTGGTTCGCATCAAAATCCATCACTTGTGGCAGACCGTGCAATCAGTGGGTACGCTGTTGTTCCGATGACAATCTACGCAGGTCCCCATCTTCAGCGACTGGCCCGTCTTGGGTTGCACTACTGTTTTGTTGCCAACGTCTCCATGGCATATGGTGCACGTCTGAGCGACATCGAGTGACTGGATGATCTCTTCTCCGTTGATGCCGTATTTAACGGGAATCGTCTCATCGGTGAAGTACCTGATGTGGGCTTCATGGATGAAGCGGACGTGGTCGGGGAGACGGTGGACCCGCTCCCAGTTTATCGGCGTGTCGGTCTCGAAGGCAGTCCTGATCTTCTCGATCTCTGATTGAGCGGTGACAGTCCCGCCGTCGATGTCTTTATGGCAGAAGAGGCAGGTCTCCACGGCAGGCACGGTAGCTGCCGCGCCCTTGGTCACATTCCGGTGACAGAACTCACACTGGATATTGTTCTCCGCCACATGGACCGTGTGGGGGAATGCGATCGGTTGCGCCGGAGCGTTGCCGAGGCCGAACGGGGGGTTGGAGAACCAGGATATGAACAGAACGACCACGATGAAGCCCATTATTACGGTTACGACCCCTCCGGCCACCATGAGGGGCAACATTTTCCGGCTTGGCATCATCTAGTCGGTTGTTCCATTCAATTTCTATTTACCTTTCTACTGGCGCCGAGGTTCGGGCGCTGGCCTAGATCAAGAACCGGTTGTAGATCTCCCGGACATCCAGCGTTGCGTTGATCCCAAGGACCAAGATAACCACGCCGGCGGAGAACAGCAGAACCGCGAACACGGTTAAGGGGGGCCTCAGGCGCTGGGCCGATTCAGGGAGTTGGCCTGTGTTCACTAAGGAAGGGATTATCGCGTGAGCCGTCAATAAGGTAAGCGCAAACGTCACCACGATGGGGAAATAGATCCAGAACCACTGAAGGAACATGTGGATGTTATTCCACTCAACACTCGTTAATGCCTTTGGATCATCGAACATCGGTGCACTTTAGCGGTTAAAATCGACGAATCTGCGGGTGTTTTTCCTGCCTAGCCCATGCGCAAAAAAGCCTCCGGTCAGAGGCCAAGTGAAAAATATCACAACTGCCTATGGGTGTCAAGGGATTTCAGCTACGATTACGCTTGGCCGGGGACTCACCGCGGCGGTATGATCCGGCCCCGGTTTTGGGCGTGTTACATGGCCGGTTTTGCCGGTGGCGCCGTGAGCCCGAATTTTACGCTGGCGGGTTGTTATTGAACCAGTCGATGATCTCCGAACCCGATGCGGACCAGACTCCGTCGTGACCCATTATGTGGGCCAAGGCTTCTTCCAGATAGCCGATGCGGAAGGGCTGGCCCACCAGCCACGGGTGGAGATTGATCGCCAAGAGCCGTCCGTTGTCCTCGCCGTCCTGGTACATGATATCGAAGCAGTCCTTCAACGATTGGGCGTAGCGCTCGATCTCCACGCGGCGGTTGGACATGGCGAACACGTCGTCCATCTCCAGCATCGTCGGCAGCGCGACCAGACCGTCCGCCATGGGATAGGGCTGCTCGTCGTTGACCCAATCGCACAGGTAATCGATGCCGGCTTTACGTAGCAGGTCTGGGGTCCGCTCCGATTCTCCGTAGTCGGTCCCGAACCAGCCCCGGGGCGCCGAGCCGGTGGCCTTCTTCATCGCATCCATGGAAGAGCGGATGAAGTCTGCTTCTTCTTCGATGGACATATCCCCTGAGATCATCTGGCTCCCGGAAACGCCGTGGGCAATGATCTCGCACCCCCGGTCCAGGCAATGCTTCACCAGGTAGGGGTAGCCTTCGGCGGTCTGGGCGTCCATGGCTACGGTTGCTTTTATGCCCAGGCGTTCCAGCGTGTCCAGCACCCTGAAGATGCCCACCCGGTGGCCGTACTCCCGGTGGGAAAACCGGGGGTAGTCGGGGAAGGGACGCAGGCCCAAGCCGCCGGCTTGGTCGGCGCTGAAGCTGCCCTCCGGCGGCTCCCATTCGGCGTGCTCCAGGGTAACGATGACGCACAAGGCGACTCTGGCGTTGTTGGGCCAGTTAAGTTTGCCACGAGTGGATATAGGGGACCACTCGTGGTGCTCGTGGTCCATCCCTTGTCGTCTTTTAGCGGGCATGTGGCAGGTCTCCTAGGGCCTTAGATTTTGAAATGCTAGCACCTATTTTCGGAAAATCCCTTTACGCTCATCCGTTCACCCTGAACCTGTCGGAGGGCGCATGGTAAGTGGTCCGGCATCCTCATGCGGAAGGACACCATGAGCGGAATCAGCGACAACGGTTTTTTGCGGCCAGGTTTCTAGACCGGCTAAGCCTTGAACTGTTGGGCGTGGTCCACCGCTTGGTCGTAGTAGTTCTCGATGTAATACTCTGCGATGTCGTCGGCGGTGGTCTGCCAGACGCCGTCGTGAGACATGATGTAGCTGAGAATCTCATCCAGGTATTTGATGCGGTGGGGTTGGCCGATCAGGAAGGGATGGAGGGCGATGCACATGACCCGTCCGCTCTCTGCCCCCTCCTTATAGAGCTGGTCGAACTGCCTCTTGCAGATCTCGGCGAAATAATCGGCTTCGTAGTTCACCCGGAACAATGGCGAGTCGTTCAACTCGATGGAATAAGGGACCGAGACCAGCTTGCCCGACTCCACGTTGATCGGCACCGGCTGGTCGTCATGCATCCAGTCCGTGTGGTAGATCAGCCCGGCCTCGGCCATCAGGTCCGGGGTGCGGACCGTGCCCGAGATGGCCGGACCCAGCATGCCCTTCAACTGTTTGCCGGTCTCACGTTTCAGGGTATCGATATTGTCCCGGTAGAACTCCCGTTCCTCCTCTTCCGTGTAGGCGTAGAGGTAGCGGGTGTTGTAGATGCCGTGGCTCATGAAATCCCAGTCCCGTTCCACCATTGCGTCGCGAATCTCCGGGAAGTGTTCCAGTACGGCCAAGTTCAGGGACACGCAGGCACGGATCTTGTGTTGGTCCAAAACCTCGAGCATGCGCCAGAACCCGACCCGGTTGCCGTAGTCCCGGTAGGAATATTGCTGTACGTCGGGATATGGGGTGCGCGGCCAAGGGTCGCGGGGCCCGTACTTAACGGGCATGTATTCGTAGTGCTCCACATTGGGAGCGATCCATAACGCCACCCGTTCGCCGTTGGGCCATTTGATGGGCGGGCGTTCGATGATTGGGCTGTAATCTACGCGATGCGGAGGGAGGGACATGGCTTGAGGCCTCCTATCTTGATGCGGCCGGCCGGATTGTGTGCCCAGACTAGGGTAATCGACTGTGACTGTCAAATGTTTCCGCCCACCGGCGTGTCTGTTGTCCAGCGGGGTGAGCCGATTGGCTCTGGTAAAACCTGGGAAGATAAAGCAAAATATCGGCGAGCAATTTTCGACAATGAATGCCGGGCGTTGAACGCCAGGAGGGGACCGGATGCCAGCCAGAACCGGCAAGCAGTACATCGATGGCCTCAGGGAACGGCCGCCCAACCTCTATATGTCTGGCAAAAAAGTAAAAGACGCGACCAAAGAGCCTGGACTGATGGGCGGCATCCGCACCGTGGCCCGGTTGTACGACCTGCAGCACGACCCAAAGGTCGGCAAGGAGATGACCTACGAGTCGCCGACCACCGGCGACCAGGTGGGCATGTCCTTTTTGACCCCCAAGACCCACGAAGACTTGGACCGGCGGCGCGAGATGATGCGGCGCTGGGCCCAGATCACCTGCGGGATGATGGGCCGCACCCCCGATTTCCTCAACGTAAGCCTGATGTCCATGGCCGCCGCGGGCAAGTACTTCGGCCAGAACCGCCCTGAGTTTGAGAAAAACATCCAGGATTACTACGAGATGGTCCGGGAGAAAGACCTGGTGCTGACCCACACCTTGGTCAACATCCAGCGGAACCGCTCCGGAGCCGCCACACCCTTGGACGACTCTGTGGACCTGGCCCTGTCGGTGGTCAAGGAGACCGATGCGGGAATCATCGTCCACGGCGCCCGGATCCTGGCGACGCTCCCCATCTCCGACGAGATCGCCGTCTACCCAGCCCGCTCCCACCGGCTGCCCTCCGGCGCGCCGGGCAAGACCTCATTCGCTTTCGCCGTGCCGTGCGACGCCCCCGGGCTCAAGTTCCAATGCCGGGAGCCATTCGACCTGGAACGCTCCAGCTTCGATCACCCCCTGGGGTCGCGGTTCGAGGAGATGGACGCCCTAGCCTTCTTCGACAATGTCCTCGTTCCCTGGGAAAGGGTGTTTCTGTATGAAGACGTGGAGATGTGCAACGAAATGTCTCTGCGGACCCACCAATTCCTCCATTCGGGCCATCAAGTCGTTACCAAAAACGTGGTGAAATGCGAGTTCATCCTGGGGTTGGCCAACCTGATGGTCAAAACCTTAGGTTCACAGGAGATGCCCCAGGTCCACAACCTGATGGCGGAGATCATTGAGAATCTGGAGATCACCAAAGCCCTGCTGCGGGCTGCGGAAGTAGACGCCGAATTGGACGAGTGGGGGGTCATGTGCCCGGTTGACATGCCGCTGATGGTGGCCCGTCAGCAGTTCATCATGATGTACCCGCGGATGGGCGAGATCCTGCATCTGCTGGGATCCAGCAGCCTGATGGCCCTGCCTACCGAAGAGGACTTTGAAGGCCCCCTCGCCGAACACCTGAACAAGTACCTGGAGACCGACTTCTCATCGGCCAAGGACCGGGTGCGGCTCTTCCGGCTGGCGTGGGACACCTGCTGCAGCGCCTTTGGCACACGGCAGATACTCTACGAGCGGTTCTTCCAGGGCGACCGGAACCGAAACGTGGTGCTGATGAACAACCGATACGACAAAGAGCCCATGAGCCAATTTGTCTTGGATTTCTTAAACCAGGAATAAAAAGCACGGCCGTAAAAACTAGCAGCCGGAACGCCGGAAGTCTAGTCGTCGGCCCCGGCCGTGCCCGGCACGAAATTGCTCCTGGCTTCAGGCGGCAGCGCGTCCTCCCAATCGGGGATCAGGACGTGAGAGGTGCTCTCCAACGTGGCGATGACCAGCAGTCCGGAGGCGCTAAAGGCCGCGGACAGCACAAACACCGGATAGAAGGAGCCGGTTACGTAGATGACCAAGCCTGCTAGGAACGTTGTCACGGCGTGTCCGACGAACGCGCCGGTCATCTGCCATCCGTACACGCTCCCCATGGGACCGTCGCCAAAGTACCGCCGGTTGATCTCCAGATATCCGGTCCACTCGGCTCCAAACCCCAATCCGAACGTGGCGGCGAAGATATAAAAGACCCACGGGTCGTGTGCCCAGAGCAAAATAAGCACCGTTAGTGCCTGGATGCTCAAGCTGGCAGCCATAACCTTTCTGGGGCCCCAAAACTCGGCCACCACCGGCGCTCCGAGCCTGCTGGCGATACTTACCAATGAGATAATGGTGATGATTAGCGCCGCGGAAGTAATGCTGAGGCCTTGTTCGACCGCCAAAGGAATCACGTAGATGAGAACGATCCCCATCCCGGCACAACCCAAAGCATGGATGACAGGGAGGTTCCAAAATGCCTTGGTGTGCCGCATCTCTTGATTGAACACCTTGAGTCGAAGGGCCACCACGGCCCGGTCCTTGGGCGGAACTTCGGGTTCGTCGCTCGCCATCCCGTAGGGCCGGATTCCGATATCTGCCGGCTTGCTTCGTATGAATGGGAAGACCAAGAGCATGATTCCGGTACCTGCCAGGCCCACGATCGTGAAGGTCTGCTGCCACCCCATCGTGTCCAGCATGTAGGCGACCAAGGGCGCCAGGATCGCAGTCCCGATACCACCGGTGGCCCATAAGATGCCAACTCCCCAACCCAGGTGGCGTCGGAACCAGCCGCTGATGGACGCCATCATCGGCACCATGGTGATGGAGGCGGCGAACGACATCAGGAAGCTGTAGAAAACGAAGAAATGCCACAGTTCGCTCACGAAACCCATCGCGACCATGCCCACGCCGTACATCACAGCTCCCGCAAACATCATGGGCCGGGCGCCAAATCTGTCTCCCAGATATCCCGTTATGGGAGCGAATATGGCGCTGAATACGTAATAGAGGCCGATGGCCATGCTAAGCTCACCGATGCCCCAACGGAAGCTGCCTTCGGGGTCGGTCAGGGGCGGCACCATAACACCGGCAATCATGAAAATGGAACTGCCGAAAACTTGGACGATCGCCAGCACTGCCACGATCACCCAGCTATAGTGGATGCCGAAGGGCAAATTGCTGGCCGAGAATCCCAGCCTTGGTTTATGTAGAAGGGCCAATTTCCGCGAACCGCCTATTTGGCTTTACTTCCGTATCTACGTAGTCCGTTAACCCGATGATGCGCCTCCCGCATTATACCGAATCGCTGATACTAAAACAGTCCACGATCAAATCATGATGTTCATCTGATTGACGATTTTCTCGCCCAGCGCAGTGTCGCCGGCGACGGTGATCTTGCCGGAACCGAGGGCTTCGGCCGGGTTCCAGCGTCCGCAGCCCAGGCAGACGAAGGTCTCTACGTCGGTTGTGATCTTGACCGTCGGCGATGCCGGTTCCGAGTCCAGTTCGCTTCCCCGGCCCCCTTCGATCCCAACTGGGACCACACAGCCCGCCGGCCCGGTGATGTCGAACACCACGGTGACGCCGTCCGGGGATTGGGCTTTCCTGGCGGCCACGAAGGGCATCGCCCGGGCGACCCGGCCGACGGAATGGGCTGCGGTAAGTCCTTCCAGTTCGCCTGGAGTATTCAGCGCCCGCCGCATGTCTTGCTCGTGGACCCAGGCGTCAAAGATGCGGATGCGCACGAATTCAGTGACCGTGCCGGGACCGATGGGCGTCTGGGTCTCGGCGGCGAATCCCTCGTCGGTCAGGCCCCTCAGGAACGCCAGCCGTTGGCCGGTCAACTCCCGGAACTCATCCAGGACCCTTTGTCCGGGCCAAGAGCGGCGAAAGTCCACGACCACCTCGTTCGACTGGCCGACGTCGTTCTTGACATGGGCCGTGTCTTCTGGCGTGTGGTCGGGCCGGGGATTGCCCAATATCCCAGACTCGGCGCCCACCAGATGGGATACCTGGTCTTGGACCGACCAGCCGGGGCAGTCGGTAGGTGTCTTCCACTGGGCTTCTGTAAGGGGAGAACACAAAGAGTCGATGGAACTCCAGACGTGTTCCATCAGATCGACCACTTGCTGGTTACCCATGGCTCTCCCTTTAAATTGCTGGTTTGGGTTAGTGGGCCGCGCCCTCTTCTTCCTTCCGCATGTTCTCCCGGCGGGTGATCAGGCGGATGGCTTCATCGGCGCCCATGCGCCCCACCGGTCCGGATGCGTACATGGCGCCCAGCACCGTGCCACCCCGGCCCAACAATAGCTCGGTGGGCTGGATGTACCCACCCCGGTCCTCTGACCACCATGACCCTAGTAGGTCGCCGTCGGCTTTGGTTGCGCCGTAGGCCATGGGGAAGGTCAATTTATTGTTGTCTCTGACCTCTGTGGCCAGTTCCTTGGTATCAACGCTGACAGCGTAGGTGGTGACGTCCAGTTCTTTCAGCGCCGCTTTGTTCGCTTCCCATTCGGCTAACTGCCGATTGCAGTAGGGTCACCAATGGCCCCTATAAAACAACAACGCCGTGTACCGGGTGGGTGCGTCGTCAGGTAGGGTTATCGAGCCCCCGTCCAGCATCTGGAGAGTCATCTTGGGGAGACGGTCTCCCTGTTGCAGTTTTTCGCCCATTTCCACTCCTTCTTTTGGCCGCCTCGGGCCTTTGGATGCGCGCCAGATATACGATGCCCCACCACGGAAACGGTTGCGGCGTGATGGGCTAGATGGTGGGCGCCGCCAGAATCGGTGCCAGCATAGCCTTGGCTGAGCACGCCGTCAACAGAGGGGGATCTCAACGCGACCGTGCCCGTATGCCCGCGATTCAATACGCCGCCTTACTGAATCATGTCATAATACCGGCAACTCTTTAGGCGGCTCGCCCAAGTGCCCTTACAAACGTGAACTCCGCATGAACGACGAGCGAAAAACCAAGAAACAGCTATTGGAAGACCTGAAGCGGGAGCGAGAACGCTCGATCGCGCTTCAGGACGTATCCAACCGGCTGGCAGGGGCCCACGACTCTGCTGAGGTCCTGGACCTCATTGTCAACGAGGCCACACGGCTCCTAGGCGCGACCGCCGCGTGGATTCGGCTGATGGAGGGAGGCGTGCTGGTGCTTGCGGCAAGCACAACGGCGGCGGCGGGCTACCTTGCCGAGATGGCGGAGATCAGTCCGGCCCTTTCAGTCGGGAAGGGCTTGACGATACCGGGCGAAGTGTTGGCCACCAAGAAGCCGTTTGCCGGTGTCGTTGCCGAAGAAACCAACATAACGCCACAAGCGCGTCAAGCCTTCGATAATTATGGGTTCCAGGGGATAGCCGTGATCCCTATGCTGGCGAATGACCGGCCGATCGGGGTATTGATCGTGACGGACAGCCGCGAACGCCGCTTCACCGAGGATGAGGTCTCTCTCCTGATGGCCTTTGCCGACCAGGCGTCGCTGTCCCTGGAGAAGGCGCGCCTATTGAGTGAGGCAGGGCGTGAGAAAGATCGGTCCGAGGCGCTCGTCCAAGTTTCCAACCAACTGGCCGGCGTCCACGACACGGAAAAAGTGCTGGACCTGATCGTGAACGAGGCCGCCCGGCTCGTGGGGGCATCTGCTGCGTATCTGCGGTTGTTGGAAGGAGGCGTTTTGGTTCCCAGCGCCGCCACGGAGTCGGCGGCAAGTTTTCTCGCCCAGCAAGCTGAGGTCCAGCCGGCCCAACCCGTCGGAGCTGGGGGGAGCATGGTGGGCCGCGTGATGGCCACCAAGAAACCTTATCTAACGGAGGACGTACGGGAAAGCGAGATCATCAGTTCCGCCGGGCGTCTCATCTTTCAAACACATGGCTTCCAAGGCGTGGCCATTGTCCCACTGCTGGCTAATGACCAGTCCATAGGCGTGCTAACGGTGATGGACAAGCGTGTACGCCTATTCACCGATGATGAAGTCTCCCTCTTGGCCGCCTTCGCCGACCAGGCGTCTCTGGCCCTGGAGAAAGCCCGGCTCTTGAACCAGGCGGAGCGGGAGAAGGAACGCTCGGACACCCTCTACGAGATCTCCAACAAACTGGCCGGCGTCCACGACACCGACGATGTGTTGGACCTGATCGTCAACGAGGCTGCACGGCTCTTGGGCGCGTCCGGCGCCTGGATTAGGTTGCTGGACGGAAACGTGATGGTACCAAGTGCCGCCACAGGGTCCGCCGCCGCCTATATCGCCGAGCAGGCCAAGATTAGGCCTACTCTCGCAGTGGGGGAGGGGGTGAGCATGATCGGTCACGTGATGGCCACTAGGAAACCCATGGTCGCCGATGATGTCCCAGATATTACGACTCCCGAAGTGCGCGCCATGCTCCACGAACATGGATTTTACGGGTCCGCCGCGGTTCCTTTGGTCGCCAACGACCGGTCCATCGGTGTGCTCACTGTCACGGACAGCCGCATCCGCCGATTTACTGAAGACGAAGTCTCCCTCCTGATGGCCTTCGCCGACCAGGCATCTCTGGCCCTGGAGAAAGCCCGGCTCTTGAACGAAGCGGAGCGGGAGAAGGAACGCTCCGAAGCCCTCTACCAAGTCTCCAACAAGCTGGCCGGTGCCCACGACACGGACGAAGTTCTGGACCTAATCGTGAATGAGGCTGCCCGGCTCGTAGATGCATCCGCCGCATATCTGCGTTTGTTGGAGGGCGAAGTATTAGTGCCCAGCGCCGCGACAGAGTCCGCTTCCGCTTATCTTGCCGATGCTGCCGAAGAGAGGCCGGCTATCGGAATTGGTACAGCCTCGACGGGTCATGTGATGGCAACCAAGAAACCCTTGGTCGGAGATAATGCCCAGCGGCTAAGATCTCCAGAAGCGATTCGGAGTCTCAACGAACACGGTTTTCACAGTTCGGCTCTGATTCCATTGCTGGCCAACGACCGGTCCATAGGAGTGCTCATCGTATATGACAAGCGCATTCGCAGCTTCACCGAAGATGAAGTTTCCCTTTTAACAGCCTTCGCCGACCAAGCGTCGCTGGCCCTGGAGAAAGCCCGGCTTTTGAACAATGCGGAGCGGGAAAAGGAACGCTCGGACACCCTCTACGAGATCTCCAACAAGCTGGCCGGCGTCCACGACACCAACGAAGTGCTGGACCTAATCGTGAACGAGGCTGCCCGGCTCATCGGCGTGTCTGCGGCCTGGATTTTTTTGTTGGACGGAGAAGTGATGGTTGCCGGAGCCGCCACGGAGCCTGAACGAGGAATGCTTGCGGACATCGTCAATTTTAATCCAAACCTCAAAGCGGAAGAAAAGTCGAACGTGCTTGGCCATGTGATGGCCACCAAAAAA
The DNA here is from genome assembly GCA_022562475.1 of Chloroflexota bacterium. GTDB lineage: Bacteria > Chloroflexota > Dehalococcoidia > Lucifugimonadales > UBA3495 > UBA9611. The sequence continues at coordinate 50,425 of JADFPD010000001.1, forward strand.
CCCTTGTTCGGAGAGGATGCCGAGCAGATGATGTTTCCAGAAACTCGTCAGATCTTCCTAGAACACGGTTTTCAACCCAGCGCCAGCGCTAGTGTACCTCTGGTGACAAATGACCGGTCCATCGGCGTTCTCGCTGTGATGGACAAGCGGACCCGCCGTTTCACCGATGATGAAGTCTCCCTCTTGTCCGCCTTCGCCGACCAAGCGTCGCTGGCCTTGGAAAAAGCAAGACTCTTGAACGAAGCGGAGCGGGAGAAGGAACGCTCGGACGCGCTCTACCGAGTCTCCAACATGCTAGCGGGAGCCCACGACACGGGCGAAGTTTTGGACCTGATCGTGAATGAGGCTGCCCGGCTCGTCCATACAGACGCCTCTTATTTCCATCTGTTGGATGAAGAAAACTTGGTGATCGGCGCCAATACCGATTCCGTATCCGGGTATCTCGCAGAGGCACCAGCTCTCCTAGTTGGGGAAGGGACTAGCATTGCGGGTCACGTGATGGCCACCAAAAAACCACTGGTGGTGGAGGATGTGACGGAAAATGAATTGATCTCTCCCGCACGGCGCCTGAAACTTGAAGAACACGGGTTCCATGGTAGGGCTTCAGTTCCTCTGCTGGCCAATGACCGCTCGATAGGCGTGCTAGCTGTTATGGACAAGCGTATACGCCGCTTCACCGAGGATGAAGTCTCACTTTTGATGGCCTTCGCCGACCAGGCAGCCCTCGCCCTAGAGAAGGCGCGGCTCTTGAACGAGGCGGAGACGGAGAAGGAACGCTCGGACGCCCTCTACCAAGTCTCCAACCGGCTGGCCAGCGTCCACGACACAGACGAAGTGCTGGACCTGATCGTGAACGAGGCCGCCCGGCTCGTGGGGGCGTCCGCAGGGTATATGCGGTTGTTGGAAGGAGACGCATTGGTGATTCGCGCCAGTACGGACTCTGTTGCCGACTACCTTGAAGCAAGCAACTCGACCGTCCCCGTCGAGGAAAGGACAAGCAATGCGGGACATGTGATGGCTACGAGGAAGCCATTGGTCAGCGATGACGCGGCAGAGGATGAATTCATTCACCCCGAACAACGTCTGATACTCAAAGAACACGGGTTCCACGGGAGAGCTTCAGTTCCCCTGGTGGCCAATGACCGGTCCATCGGCGTGCTCGTAGTCATAGACAAGCGCATCCGCCGATTCACTGACGACGAAGTCTCTCTATTAACAGCCTTCGCGGACCAAGCCGCCCTGGCACTGGAGAAAGCCCGGCTTTTGAACGAGGCGGAGCGGGAGAAGGAACGCTCGGACGCCCTCTATCAGGTCTCCAACCGGCTGGCCGGCGCCCATGACACGGACGAAGTTCTGGACCTGATCGTGAACGAGGCCGCCCGGCTTGTCGGCGCGACAGGAGCCTACATCCGGCTGTTGCAGGGAGATCAGTTGGCATCCAGCGCCACCACCGATTCCGTAGCTGATTTTGTTGCCGAGATTATTCCGGCCGTTTATGTGGTTGGACAAGATTGGAACATGATGGGCCATGTGATCGAAACCAAGAAACCCTGGGTCACAGAGGACGCCGTGGAGGATGAGCGAAGATCTCCAGAGGGGCGTTCCTTGTGCAAAAAATACGAGATCCACGGAACGGCTGCAATTCCTCTGATCGCCAACGACCGCTCAATCGGCGTTCTTAATTTAATGGACAACCGCGTCCGCCTCTTCAGCGATGATGAAGTTTCCTTGCTCACTGCCTTCGCCGACCAAGCGTCGCTGGCCCTGGAGAAAGCCCGGCTCCTGAACGAAGCGGAGGCCCGGGAGCGGCAGGCCACCCAACTCTATGAGGTAACCTCACAACTGGCCTCCAACCACAACCTGGATAGCGTGCTGGACTTGATAACCCAACAAGCTGTCGAACTTACCGGCGGAAAACGTGGGGCGATTTTCCGCTACGACGAAGTTAGGAAAGGCCTTGTCGTTGCCACCATGCACAACCACCTCCCGGAATTCCGGGACATGTTTATTCGGCCCGGCGAAGGGGTTTCCGGGCGCGCCTATGACCTGCGAAAATCGGTTTGGACAGATGACCTTAATCACGATGTTTCGGTCGTATATTCTGATGATGAATCCGAAAAACTTGCGAGGAGAACGGATTCAGAATTGGCAATGGGCGTTGTGTCCGCTCCCATCATGATTCAGGACGAGGTATACGGTATCCTCTGTGTGACTTTTCACAGGCGCAAAGAGTTTTCCGACGACGAGGTTAATCTGGTCCAGAACCTAGCCGACAGCGCCGCAGTGGCCATCAACAACGCCCGGTTCATCGAGGATACCCAGCGGGCCCGGGACGAAGCGGAAGAAGCCAACCGGACCAAGAGCGAGTTCCTGGCCAATATGAGTCACGAACTGCGCACCCCGCTCAACGCCATCATCGGCTACAGCGAGATGCTGCAAGAAGATGTCGCAGGTCTTGAGAACGAAGAATTCGAGGAAGACCTCGAGCGGATCAACGGCGCCGGCAAACACCTGTTGGGCCTGATCAACGACGTCCTGGACATCTCCAAGATCGAGGCCGGCGCCATGGACATCTATCTGGAGACATTCCCCCTTGAGCCCATGATCCAAGACGTGGTGACTACCATGCGGCCCTTGGTGGAAAAGAACTCCAACACCCTGGAGGTCGATTGCCCGGGTTCCGTGGGCTCCATCCACGCGGACACGACCAAGGTCAGGCAAGGTCTGTTCAACCTGCTCAGCAACGCCAGCAAGTTCACCGAACAGGGGACGATCTCCCTTAATATTAGCCGGGAGACCCGCGAAGGCCAAGATTGGATCAACTTCTCCGTAGCTGACACCGGTATCGGCATGACCGAAGAACAGATGGGAAAGCTATTCGAGGCGTTCACCCAGGCGGAGGCCTCAACCAGCCGACGTTACGGCGGCACGGGGTTGGGCCTGGCTATCACCCGCCATTTTTGCGAGATGATGGGGGGCACAGTGTTGGTGGAAAGTGAGCTTGGCAAAGGGTCGACGTTCACCATGAAACTTCCGGCGGTCGTGGAAGACTCGCTGGGAACACAGGTGGCCGAACACGGAGATTCGCAATGAAACAGATAACCAGCAACGTTTGGGTTGAGACCGAGGTTAGGGGTTGCAACTTTGGGTTCGTGACCACCACCGACGGCATAGTCATGATCGACAGCCCCCATAAACCCACCACGGCCATGTGGCTGAGATCCGAGATCGAGAAACGGGGCCTGCTCCGCTACATCATCAATACCGAGCCCCACGGCGACCATTGGACCGGGAACGCCTTCTTCGATGCCCCGGTCATCGCCCACGAAGGGGTCCGCACGCGCATGCTGAACACCGACATGGCCGAGCATGCCGCCAGGGTCGGGACCTTCGGGCCCGACGAGCCTGCTCTCCTGGAAGGATATACGGCCAACATGCCGGTCATCACCTTCCGCGACACTATGACCATGCATGTCGGCGACCACACTTTCGAGATGATTCACATGCCCGGCCACACCCTCTATCAAGCGGCGGTGATCGTTAAAGAAGAAGGGGTGGTCTTCACCAGCGACAACATCTTCCACGGGGTGCATTCCTGGCTGCACGAAGCCGACCCGGACCTGTGGTTAGTTGCTTTGGAATCGCTACGTGGTCTGAACGAAGACATCTTTGTGCCTGGACACGGCGATATGTGCGGCAAGGGCTATCTGGACGAGCAAGGGGCGTTCATATCCGAGTGGAAGGACTACGTCCAAGACGCCGTGGACCGGGGCATGACCAGGGAGGAGTCGGTCTCGACACTGACGGCCCTGATCGACCGCTACCCAATGGACGTGGAGCAGGCCGCCCTGGCGCCGATGGTCATGGGCATCAACGCCGGCAACCTCTACGACTACCTAACCGGCCCCTGGCCCCCCGCGTCCATCACCGGGGGAACAGTCGCCACAAGACTGCCCAGCGACGATAAGTAAAACGAAATCCCCAGACCTCCTCTACGAAATGCGGGGCTGAATACACCCGTAGGGGCACGGCAATGCCGTGCCCCTACTATTTTGCGTGGTCTGGCTTCTTGCATCCGCAGGAATGATAGATGCAATCAAAAACGCCCGGCTAATTACTCGTCGAACGTTGCTATGGTCCGTTGGGCGGCCGACAGGCTGGCGCCGAAGGCCACTTCGTAGCCTTCTTTGGAGAGGATGGACTCCAGGGCGGAGAGCACCGCGAAGACGTTCTTCTCCCGGCAAGACTCGCCCATCAAGCCGATGCGCCAAGCCTTGCCCGCGAACTCCCCCAAGCCGCCGCCAATCTCGATGTCGTAGTCGTTGAGCAAGGACCGCCGCACCCTGGCATCATCGATGCCCTCTGGGATGGATATCGCCGTCAGGGGGTTCACCCGGTGCCCTTCTTCTGCCAGCAGAGTCATGCCTAAGGCTTCCACTCCGGCGCGAAGCCCGGCGGCCACCCTGGCATGTCTATGGACCCGGTTGTCCAGACCCTCCTCCATCATCATGCGCAGGGCCTCCCGCAGGGCGTAGGTCATGTTGATGGGCGAAGTGTGGTGATAGGCCCGGGTCTGGCTCCAGTAGGCCTCCAGGTCCTTGAGATTGAAATAGAAGCTCTGTACCTTGGACGCCCGGTTATTAACCACGTCCATGGCCGCTGGGCTCAGACTGATTGGGGCCAGTCCCGGAGGGGCGCCCAAGCACTTCTGGGTCGCGCTGTAACAAATGTCGATGCCCCAATCGTCCATCCTAACTTCATGGCCGCCCAGAGACGTTACGGCGTCCACGATGGACAGCGCGCCATACTCGTGAATCACGTCCATCAACTCTTCTAGGCTGCTCAGCACCCCGGTGGAAGTCTCAGCGTGGACCACGCCCACCACTTTGAGGCCCGGATGCTTCTTGAGCTCGTCCCGCAGCATCTGGGGGTCCACGGCTTTGCCCCAGGGGGTGTCCATCATGTGCACGGTGGCCCCGCACCGATCCGCGATGTCAGCCAAACGTGCGCCAAAGAAGCCGTTCCGGCAGATGAGCACTTCGTCGCCCGGCTCGATGATGTTGGCGCAGGCCGTCTCCATGGCGCCCGTGCCGGTGGACGAGATGGGTAGAGTCATGCTGTTCTTGGTGTGAAAGACCTCGCGCAGCATCTCGCACACGTCATCCATCACTCGAAAGAACGACGGGTCCAGGTGACCCACCACCGGCATCGTCATCGCCTGCAACACTCTTGGGTGTACGGTACTGGGTCCGGCCCCAAGCAGGACCCTCTGCGGTAGCTGCGCTTCGTTCATGTATGAGCTAGTCAACTTCTATGACCTCCGGCCGCATGGACTGAATCATTGGCTAAACATTCGGGCCGTCGATGGCCCGGGGCGCACGGAGGTTAGAGCACAGCCGATGCGCCGCCGTCGAGGTTCACGGCGATGCCGGTCAGGTAGCTGGCCCGCTCCGAAGCCAAGAATGCGATGACATCGCCGGCTTCTTCGGGCTCGGCCACCCGGCCGATGGGCACGCTCCTGGCCTGGGCCAGTTCGTCGTAGAAGGTATCGAGGGTCAGGTTGGGTTCCTTCTCTAGGCGGGCGTCATACCGGCGCTGGTGCTGGCCGCTCTTGACCAGCCCGATGCAGACGGTGGTGACCAGTATGTTTTCCTTGGCCAGGTCCTTGGACAGGCCCTTGGTGATGGCGATGCCCGCGGCACGGGAGATAGAGGTGGGCATCGAGGCTGGGCCGGGTGTCCGGCCGCCCAGGTTGGTCACGTTGATGATCCGGCCGCCGCCGACCTTCCGCATCTCAACGATGGACTCTTGCATCAGCCGGACGGCGGCCCAGACCTTCAGTTCGAAGTCGGATTGCCAGTCCTCGTGGCTCACACTCTCGAAGGGTTTGGCCATGGACGTCCCGGCATTGTTGACGATGATATCCAAACGCCCAAAGTTATCCAGGGCCGTCTTGATCATCTTCTTGGCCGCGCCCTCCGTGGTGACGTCCAAGGACAGGGGCACCACGGAGCCCTCTGTGGCCGTTTTGATCTCTTGGACCGCCTGGTCCAGCACTTCTTGGCGGCGGGCCACGATTACTACGTTGGCCCCCTCTTTGGCCATGCTCAATGCCGCCGCTTTCCCGATCCCGTCACTTCCGCCCGTGATGATTGCAACCTTGCCTTCGAGGCCCATGTCCATAGTGGTTTCTCCTGTTTCTTAGGCGGAATCCGAGTCTAGATCAAGCCGGTGTACGCTCAGAAAAGGCCCCGGCGAATCGGCAGCCATTATAACACAGGGGTCCCCTCTGGATTACGCCTGGCGCAGCTTCGTGCGGGACCGATGTCCGGTAAGTCGAAATAACTAGATCTGAATTCCCGACGCCTTCGCAACGATGTCGATATCTTTGTCGCCCCGGCCGCTGAGGCAGACCAGGATTATCTGGTCTTGGGTCAAGGTTTTTGCCAGCTCGACGGCGGCGGATACCGCGTGGGATGACTCCAGCGCCGGGATGATGCCCTCGGTGCGGCACAGCAGATGGAACGCCTCCAACGCCTGGGAGTCGTTCACCTCCCGGTATTCAGCCCTTCCGGAGTCTTTCAGGTAGCTGTGCTCCGGGCCCACTCCGGGGTAGTCCAGCCCCGCTGAGATGCTGTGGGTCTCCTGCACCTGCCCGTGCTCGTCCTGAAGCAGATAGGACATCGCGCCGTGCAGCACGCCCGGACGCCCGGCGCTCAGGGTGGCCGAATGTTTGCCGGTACCCACTCCTTCGCCCCCGGCTTCCAAGCCCAGCAGCCGCACGTCTTCGTCGGGCACGAAGGGATGGAAGATGCCGATGGAGTTGCTGCCGCCGCCGACGCAGGCCAGCACGTAGTCCGGAAGCCGGCCTTCGGCCTCCAACAACTGGGCCTTGGCCTCCCGGCCGATGACCGTCTGGAAGTCTCGCACCATCACCGGGTATGGGTGCGGCCCCACCACGCTGCCGATCAGATAGTGAGTTGTTTCCACATTGGTCACCCAGTCGCGGATCGCCTCATTGATGGCGTCTTTCAGGGTGCGGGTGCCCGAGTCGACCGGCACGACTTCAGCCTCCAGCAGCTTCATCCGGAAGACGTTCAGCGACTGCCGTTGAATGTCCTCGCTGCCCATGTAGACGATGCATTCCAGGCCGAGCATGGCGCAGGCAGTGGCCGCGGCAACGCCGTGCTGCCCGGCCCCGGTCTCGGCGATGATCCGCTTCTTGCCCATGTGCTGGGCCAACAACGCCTGGCCTAGGGCATTGTTTATCTTGTGGGCCCCGGTATGGGCCAGGTCTTCACGTTTTAGGTAGATCTTGGCGCCGCCGCAGACGCGGGTCAGGTTCTCGGCGAAGTACAAAGCGGTGGGCCGCCCGGCGTAGGTATGTAGCAGATGACCCAGACGCTCCTGAAATTCAGGGTCCTCCTTGGCCGTACGGTAGGCCTCATCCAACTCCGCAACGGCGGCCATCAGCGTCTCGGGAATGAATTTCCCACCGAAATCGCCGAAGCGCCCACGGTCATCAGGAAAGCGGAGGCTGGCCTCGTTTTTATCCGGCATAGATGATTCCTTCTTTCCGCTACGCCGCCCTGGCGGCGGCTGCCCGGGCGATCTGCATGAAATCACGTATCTTCTGATGGTCTTTGTTGCCGTCTGTTTCAACGCCGCTGGAAACGTCCACGCCCCAGGGTCTGACGGTCATGATTGCTTCTGAAACATTTTCGGGGGTTAGCCCACCGGCCAGCAAGAATGGATGGCCCGCCTGGGAGAGGGATGCAGCCACATCCCAGTCAAACCCCTTCCCGGTGCCGCCTTGGATGCCCTCGACATATCTGTCCAGCGTTACTAGGTGCCCGACCCCGCTGAATTCCTTGACCCGGGCGCCGGTCCCCGCATCGTCGGCCGACGTAGCTGACTCTGCCACGTGCACCACTTTGATCACGTCGCAGCCGACTTGGCCGGCGTATTCGACCGTTTCCTGGCCGCAGAGCTGGGCCAGGTCCAGTCCGCAAAATTTCACTATTCCGCCAACCTCTTCGATCGGCTGGTCGGCGAAGAGGCCGACGATCCGGGGAACCGGGCCGCCGGAGTTCCTGACTCCATCGACGATGACTTTGGCCTCTTTAGGCGTGATACGCCGGCGCCGCTCCGGCACGAACACCAAGCCGATGAGATCGGCCCCCGACTCGGCGGCCACCAGTGCGTCGTCCAAGGCACGGATACCGCAGATCTTTACCCTTATATCTTGCGGGTCTATGTTCATGCCGCCGGCGTTTTCTGCCCGGTCAGCTCCCGGACCTTTTCTCCGACGTCTGGGGCAGTCACCAGGGCCTCACCGACCAAAACCGCATTGACCCTGGAGCGTTCCATCCGCCGGAGATGCTCGCGGGTGAAGATGCCGCTTTCGCTGACGATCTGCTTGCCTCTGGGCACCAGCGGCGCCAGGCGTTCAGTCACAGTTAGATCGGTGGTGAATGTGCGCAGGTCCCGGTTGTTGATGCCGATGATGTCCGCTCCGGCATCCACCGCGGTCTCCAGCTCATTCTCGTCGTGGACCTCTACCAAACACTGCATCAAGTGTGCCTGGGCGGCAGCCAGCAGCTCCTTTAGTTGGGTCGGCTCCACGATCGCCACGATGAGCAACATTGCATCGGCCCCAGCCGCCCGAGTCTCGACAACCTGGTAGGGGTCAAAGATGAAATCTTTGCGTATAACCGGCGCGCGCTGGGAGGCCCCGGTCTCCTTGATCTGCCGCAGGTGGTCCAGTTCACCCTGGAACCTGGGGTCGGTGAGGCACGAGATGGCCGCCGCCCCGTTGCCGGCGTAGGTCTCAGCCAACTTCAGGTGGTCGAAGTTGGGCATCAGCAGCCCTCGGGAGGGCGAGGCCTTTTTAACCTCGGCGATGAGCCGCACCCCACCACCCAGCAGCGCCCCAGACAGATTCAGGGGCCGTGGCTGGCCGGCGGCAGCAGCCTCCAAGTCGGCCAGAGAAACCTGAGTCTTGCTCTCGGCCAGCTCAACTCGCTTGGCGGCAACTATTTCATCGAGGATGTTTGGCATGATTAGGGCAGACTTACCTCTTCTTCGTTGACCAGACTGGTGATCGAACTTAGAAGAAATTCCCGGCCGCCCTGTATCTCCAGCATTACCGGATTTCCGGCAGCGCTGAAATGGGTAATTACCCCGTCCGATTCTTGGGCATGGTCTGCGGGTGTCTCGGAAACCTGAATGGTCAGAATATCGACTTCCCGGTTATATTTAATCTTCATAACGGTCCTGCCTCGCTGGATAAATGGTGATAATGACCACCTCGCTGTTCTCCTCATATACTACCCGCAAGACGTGGTCCTCATCTAGTCGGAGCCGTGCAACAAATCGTCCTCCATACCCAGGAGACGACTCATGAGGGTTGGCCATGTCGTTGATCACCCTTTCAGGATCAACCGTTAATCCCCACTGGCCTAGGAGTTCGAACTTACCTAAGGCGTGCCGCGTTAATCGGATGGGTTTCATGATTGTTTATCAGCCCCTCGCCTGGCTGACCTCGATCATCGACTCCATTCGGTCGTTGGCCGCGCCGCTGTCGATGGCTTTGGCGGCCAGTTGAACGCCGTCCCGGATGTTAGAGACCAGGTCTCCGACCAGCAGCACCCCGGCGCTGTTCAGCAGCACGTAGTCGCGCACCGGGCCACCGGCGCCGCCCAACAACTCCCGCATGGTCTTGGCGTTGGCCGACTTGTCGCCACCACGCACCGCCTCGATGGGCGTGATGGGCAGTCCGGTGTCCGCCACGGATAGCGTCCAATTGCTTACCTTGCCCCCGGCAACCTCCCAGACCGAGGTGTCTCCCGAAAGGGTCATCTCGTCCAGGCCGCCGTCGCCGTGGACGATGATCGAATGATGCGTGTCCAAGAGATTCAAAACCGCCGCCATCTTTTCGCCCAGTTCCGGGAAGGCCACGCCCACCAGCATCGATTGCGCCCCCGCCGGGTTGGTCAACGGCCCCAGGATGTTGAAAACGGTGCGGATGCCGATCTCCCGGCGCACCGGTCCGGCGTGCCGCATGGAGGGGTGGAACGCCTGGGCGAACATGAACCCGATGCCGCACTCTCTGATGCAACGCTCTACGCTCTCGGGTGTAAGCTCGATGCGCACGCCCAGTTCTTCCAACACGTCGGCGCTGCCGCAGTTGCCCGAGGCGGCCCGGTTGCCGTGTTTGGCCACCTTCAGCCCGGCGCCGGCGGCGACGAACGCCGCCGCCGTGGAAATGTTGAATGTGTTCAGGCCGTCCCCTCCGGTGCCCACGGAGTCGACCAACATACCGTCCACATTTACCCGCAGAGCGAATTCACGCATGACGGTGGCCATGCCGGCGATCTCTTCGGTGCTCTCACCCTTGAGCCGGAGCGCGGTCAAGAACGAGCCCAATTGGGCCTGGGTTGCCTCGCCGGACATGATCTGCCGCATGACCGACGCAGCGTCGTCCATGGACAGATGATTTCCCGAGACGACTATGTCTATCGCTTCACGGATTTCCAACGTTAAAAGGCTCCAGCGCAGTTGTTTGAGACGGCGGCTACCTCTCCGCTGATAGGCGCCGGCTTAGCTCTATCAGATCGGGTCAAGTCGTTCAAGAGGCATCGCACCGTGATGAATCAGCAAAACTTCGACCCGGTCTTGTTCTGTCATCACGCGGTAAATGATGCGGTAACTTTGGGCTATTAACTCCCGGACATCATCGCTATCCCACTCGGAAACTACCCGGCCAGACCTGGGAAAATCCTCCAATCTTGTGGTGGCCTGATACAAGCGGTAATTGACCAAGCGGGCATATTCCGGGGTATCCCTTGCCATAAACAGATAGATGGCTTGCAGGTCATTCAGCGCACGCTCAGTCCAGACTACTTCAGCCACTTTTCCATTCGGCGCTTCGCTTCTTCTTGGGAAACAACCTGTCCACGGTCCGCCTGTTCGATCCCCTGCTCGATTTTGTAGAGGAGGTAAAGCCGTTCCATAGCTGATTCAACGGTGGCGTCGTCGGGCAAATCTTGGATCGCCTTAAGAATTTGGTCTTTTACGCTCTGGTTACTCATGCACCGGTCCTCCACTAGCAATTTCCCGCCGTTACCTCAGGACGTTCCTTCTGCCAATTTTAACTCTTTACAGCGCTGTCCCTCACCTGGTCCAGAAAATTCTGCAGCAGGTGTTTTCCGTCGGGGGTCAAGATGGACTCGGGATGGAACTGTACGCCCTCCACAGGGTGTTCTTTGTGCCGCAGTCCCATGATCAGGCCGTTGTCGGTCCGGGCGGTGACCTCCAGCGTATCCGGGACGGTCTCCGGGTAGACGACCAACGAGTGGTACCGGATGGCTTCGAAGGGGTTGGGCAGTCCGGCCAGCACCCCGGCGCCATTGTGGTTCACCATGGAGGTCTTGCCGTGGCGAATCTCGCCCGCCCGGTCCACCTTCGCGCCGTAGACGTAGCCGATGCATTGGTGGCCCAGACAGACACCCAAAGTCGGCGTCTTGGGACCGAACCGGCGTATCACATCGTTGGAGATCCCCGCCTCCAGGGGCGTGGCCGGCCCCGGAGATATGATTATTCCCTCCGGCGACATATCCTGAATCTCTTCCAGCGAGATCTTGTCGTTGCGGGCCACCTCAACCTCGGCGCCCAACTCGCACAGGTATTGGTACAGGTTGTAGGTGAAGCTATCGTAGTTGTCGATCATCAATAGCATGATATTTACCTTAAAACGTTTTGGCTGAATCTAGAGGGTCTCCACGAACTCCAGCCGGTTGCCATCGGGGTCCTGGGCGTAGCAGGCTTTCATCGAAACTTTACCAGGGTCATCGAGTTGGGAAGCCGGGGGATTGTTGTACTTGAGACCTTTTTTGGAGGTTTCTTCGTAGAACCCGTCCAGGTCGTCCACGAAGAAAGCCAGGTGGGCAGCGCCCAGGTCATTGCGGTTAACCTTTGGGGTGCCGCTGGACGGGGAGAGGTATTGGATCAGCTCGAGCTTGTGGCCTTCGCCCTTGTCCAACATCGCCCCGTCTATATGTGCGCCAGGAAAGGCCAAGACTTGCTCGACGAACTCGCCTTGCCGCTCGAACCGTTCGCCTATTCGCATGCCCAGGACTTCGGTATAGAACTTCGCCGACTTGCCGATGTCTTTAACCACGAACCCCGTATGAAAGAACGACTTCAACATTTTTATCTCCTAAGTATGGCTATTCTGAGCCTTCAGCCACATCGATGGCGCGCATCAGAGCGCCGGCCTTGTGGCGGGTCTCTTGGTACTCGTCCTCACCGACGCTGTCGGCCACGATTCCGCCTCCCGCCTGAACGTACATCACCCCGTCCTTGTAGACGCCGGTGCGGAGCACCAACGCCGTGTCCATGTCGCCTGAATAGCTGAAGTAGCCCACCGCGCCGCCGTATGGCCCTCGTTTCTCGCCCTCCACCTCAGCGATTATCTCCATGGCCCGAATCTTCGGCGCGCCGGACACGGTGCCCGCCGGGAAGCAGGACCGCAGGGCGTCGTAGGAGGTCATTTCAGGCCGGAGGTCTCCTTCCACATGGGAGACCAGGTGCATCACGTGGGAGAATTTCTCCACGTCCATGAGCTGCGTGACCGACACGGTGCCGGGCCGGCTGACCCGGCCGATGTCATTGCGGCCCAGGTCGACCAACATGATGTGCTCGGCCCGTTGCTTCTCGCTGGACTTCAGTTCAGCCTCGTTGGCATCGTCCTCTGCGGGTGTCGCGCCCCTGGGCCGGGTCCCGGCGATGGGATGGGTGGCGGCCCTGCCGTTATGGACCGTGACCACCGTCTCGATGGCCGCGCCCACGATCTGGAAGCCGTCCAGGTCCAGGTAGTACATATAGGGCGAGGGATTGATGCTGCGTAAAGCCCGGTAGATCTGGAACGGGTGGGCTTCGGTCCGGCGGGAGAAGCGCTGAGAGTTCACCACCTGAATCACATCGCCCGCGTAGATGTACTCGATGCACCTGTCGATTATCTTGGTGTACTCGTCCGGGGTGAAATTGGACTCGGTGCTCGAGGAAACCAACTTCGCGCCCCCGTTGGACTGTAATTCCGGAGGCAGGTCCAGGGGTTGGGACAATCTGCGGACCATCTCGTCAATCTTGGCCGTGGCCTCGGCGTAGGATCGTTCGATATCGCCATCCAGATGGACGTGGCTGACCACTTTTATATCGTGGCGTACGTGGTCAAACAGCAACAATGTGTCGCAGAACATGAACACCGACTCGGGCACCCCCACCGGGTCTTCGGGCATCTCCGGGACCCTGGGCTCGAAGTAGCGGACCGTGTCGTAAGCCAGGTAACCCACCGCGCCCCCGTGGAAACCGGGCAGACCTTCAACCTTGACCAAGTGATACTTATCCATTTCTTCTTGGACCGGAATTAGGGGGTCGATCTCGCCCAATTCTTCTTTGGCGCCCGTCTTGGCCACCTTGTAGGGGTTGGTGCCGATGAAGCTGTAGCGGCCGATGCGTTCCCCTCCTTCCACGCTCTCCAACAGGAACGAATATGGGCCATGGGCCACCTTCAGATAGGCAGAAACCGGGGTTTCCAGGTCGGCGTTTATGGAACGGAAGACCGGCGCCAAGTTGCCTTGGCCGGCCATCTCCTTTATTTTTTCCAGTGTCGGTTGGTACATGCCGAAGCTCCCTTTGCCTAATCGTCCGCGCCGCGCCGGCCGGAAAAGAATATGACTCCCTGCTGTACTTGGTTGGGGTCGAGACCTTCGTTCTTTATGTCATTGAGGATGCCGGCGAAAAGTTTGAACCGGACATTGCTTTTCGCCGCGTTGGTTGCCGCCGTGCTGGGGCAGAATTCAGTACATTTCTCAACAAAGCCGGGCACGCCAAGCAGCGATTCTTCAAGTTCATCCGCGTATCGGAAATCCATCTGGCCTCGGATTTGCGCCATCCGGCGAAACATCTCGGCGGCCTGGTTCTTTTCGGCCATGCAGGGAACAACGGCCCGGAAGACGCCGCCCGGCCGCAGCAGCCGGTATACGGCATCGAAAAGGGACGGCACAGCGTCAGCAGGCAACTCTTGGACCAGGTTGAGGCTGGTGACCACATCGAAACTCTTTTCCTTGAAGGGTAACCCGGTTGCGGCGTTTCCCTCCAACAGATTCACGCCACAACCCAACTCAGCCCTGGCCAGTCTCAGCATGTGCGGCGTCAGGTCCAGACCGGCCAATAAACCCTTCCCCTGGGTACGGTCCGCCGCCTGGCGCAACAGTTGCCCGGTGCCACAGCCCAGGTCCAGCAGGCTTCCGCCGGGACGCAGAGTCTCCAACGCCCAATCGATACGCTGCATCAGGGCTGCACCGCTGACGAACTGGCCTCGGTCTTCGTCGTAAGACCGGCTGTACTCGCGGTAAACCGAGCGCTTGAGCGCTGCGTAGCTTGTCTTCGATTTCTGTGTCATGAGTCTTGGGCTTTTTCCAGATAAAAAAAGACCCGTCCATCAAGGGACGAGTCAGATCGTGTTGCCACCCTATTTGCCGGCGGCTCCCCAATTGTAGACGGGGTTGTTCCGGCTTCTCGATCGGCGGGAGGGGCCCTGGTCTACTGTTGCCCCTGTGCCGTGGACCTTTAACGGCGCCCAACCGTCACAGCCTAGTTCCGTCCCGATCACATCGAGGACTTAGATCGGCCTGCGGCTCCGGGGTCCATTCGTTCTTCTGCTCTGAGCGCCGGCTCACACCAAACCCGGCTCGCTTTGCCCCGCTGGAAGACTACTACTCCCCTTCACAGCCTTTATATATATTCGTTTGTGTAATCTTGAGTATAAGGTTGCCCAAAATTTAAAGTCAAGTTTTCGAGGGTGGGCGGGTGATTTATTTCCTTAAACCGTCGGTTCTCCCAGACCGCCATGCTTCACCGGAACCGCCTCGTCTGCGCCCGGCCACGGCGGAGTGGTATGGCACAGGAACCGCAGCGGCCCATCCGGGCCGGCGCTGAACTGGAAGCTCCAGCCGGTGGGAATTACCAAGGCATCGCCGGGCATTACGTCTGCCGGTGGAATGCTCTCCGAGGCGGCATCTGGTGGGCAGCGCCAGACCTTTCCGGCGCCCTCCAATACGTACCAGATTTCTTCCACCGTGCGGTGAAAGACCGGGCTGGTGACTTCGCCGCGGCCGAGCGTAACCTCAACCAAACTACTTTTCGTTGCGCCTTGGTGGGCGTCCGCCAGCAGTCGTATCTCCGAGCCGTCGGGGGCTGTTACGTCGGGCTTTGGCTTTCGGTGCCCGTGGGGAGGAACGGGATAGTCGTTAGAAGCGCTCATTTTGGCCCCTTCTATAGTAAATCCGGTCAAGGAGTCAGGCTTTCACCCACGAGACTCCAGTAGGGCAGGACGATGGTGAACAGCACTCCGATGGCGATCACGGTCATGATCATGCCCATCCGGACCACTTCGGTGGCTTTGATCTCCGCCCGCTGGTAGATGAATACGCTGCCGGTGGCGCTGGCGGGATAGAAGACCACCGAGTCTCCCACCACGACCACCGCCAACCCGCAGACCACTGGGTTCAGTCCCAGAGCCGCGCCGGTGGACATTGCCACGGGAATGATGAACGCCAGATAGCCGGAGATATTGGGCATGACTACCCGCACGGCCGCGGCCGCGCCCGTCATCGCCAGCAGGATCAGCGCGGGGTGCTCCCGAAGGCCTTCGACGCTTCCCACCAGCGTGTCGGCGAACCATGCGGCTGCCCCGCTGATTATCAGCGCGTTGGCCAACGACAAAGACGATGCGATGACAAAAATGTTGGCCCAACCCATGTTGGTCTCCAGCTCGCGCCACGTAAGGAGACCCACGCCCGGCAACAGGATCACCGTCATGGCGATGAGCGCCGGCACCACGGGGGGCAGGCCGTGGGCGAAGTCGGTGAACCATAGCAAGGCCGTGCCCAAAGCGATCAACCCCGCTTTTATCTCCTTGGTCTGGACCGGGCCGGTCTTTAACTCGAACGTGGCAACGCCCTGAGCCAAAGTGAATCCCGACCGGTACAAAAGGAATACGGCAAATCCGCCAAATATCAAGATCAGGTAAAAGGGCACGGCCATCAAGATGAACCACCTGGTCCAGGAAAAATCATCGATCAGCCCGAAATCGGCGATCAACGCCGATGCCACCACCGGGGTTATGCCTCCGGCCAACAGAGCAGTGGAACCCAAGCGGTTAAGTCCGCCCATGGCGATCATTACCGCCCTATTTAACGGGTCGCTCTTCTTGACTCCCCAATGCTCCAACACCTGCTCATACACGTGGACCATGATGGCCCCGCGGGTGCTTGCGGAAGGGAGGGCGAAGGTCAACCCGGCGAAGGCGGCCAGCATCTGGACGTAGAGCATCTTCGGGCTTCCGCCGGCGAACCGGATGATGTAGGCGGCCATCCGCTCGGCCAGGCCTGACTGGTGCACCGCCAACCCCAGGGTGAGGATGCCCAAAAGAAAATAGGTAACGGGTTGGGAAAACCCGTACAACGCCACGGTGACGTCGTCCACGGCGTTCACCAGCACCAGTAGGACGATGCTCAACATGCCGGTCACGGCGATATGCAAGGTCTCCGTGGCCCACAGCACGACCGCCATGGCCATCACAGCCAATGCCCGCTGTCCCTGGTCGGTGAGGCCTTCGGGGTTGGGCGCTAGGACCACTGCGAGGAATACGGCAGCCGGGAGACCGAAGCGAAAAGCCAGGGTGCCCAGTCTCATATTTCGAATAGCGGCTAGATCGATCAAATTGGTTATCCGGCAGAACGGCGAAACATCCGCCGTTTATTCAGCGGCACTTACTCTACCCCAGCAGGATATGCGGTACAAGACAAATCCCGGGCATAGCAAAAGGCCCCCGGGACCAATCAGGGGCCTTAACCGCAATCAAGACTCGGCGGTGTCAACTATCCACTGGAGACCCGGGGCTTGCGGCCCTTCCGCTCCAAGAAGTCCTTGAACCCGTCTTCCACGCTCAAGCCCTTGAAACGTCCCATTCGGCCCTCGATCTCCGCCCGGAACTGGGCTTCCAGGGCCTCGCCGGTGTGCTCGATCAGCAGAGACTTTATGTTGGCCACACCCTCGGCCCGGTTCTTGGCGATGCCCGCCGCAACCTCGACGGTCCGGTCGATCAATTCCCCCGACGGCACCAGGTGGTTGAGCAGCCCGATGTGATAGGCCTCGTCGGCGAAGACCTCGCGTCCGCTATAAAGCAGTTCTTTGGCCTTGGGCCAACCCACCATGGTCGGCAGGCTCCAGGTAGCGTTCAGTTGTCCGTAATTCACCGCCAGGAACCGGAAGCTGCTTTTTTCGCTGCCCATGAGGAAGTCCAGGCTGGTGGCCATGACCGTTCCGCCGCCGTAGCAAAGGCCGTTGATGGCCCCGATGACCGGCTTGGTGGAGGCGGCCAGGTGCCAGGTGTATTCGGCGCGGGCCGCCGCGCCTGCGGCGCGCTGTTCGTCCGAATTCTCCCGGTTCTCGTGAATGTCGGCGCCCGCCGAGAATGCCCGGTCGCCGGCTCCGGTGATCACGATGGCGCCGATGCTGTCGTCCTGCTCGGCCTCGGTAACGAACTCATCCAGTTCCCGCACCAGTTGCAGACTCAGGGCGTTAAGGACCTCGGGCCGGTTCAACGTCACGATGGCCACCCGGTCCATTTGGTCGGTTTTAATCAATTCAAAACTCATAGCTTAAGCTGCTCCCTGTTTGTCACCAAATAACCGCGCCGGAACGCATCATGCTTACCGGGCCAAACGCACGACAACGCGAGTTCTAATAAATCATACCAGGCCCGCAAAGTAAACTTCCCAACCGCCCCACCAGAGGCATCAACGCAAAGGCTGGGCCCAACTATGTGACCAGGCTCACATGCCCGGTATGCCACACGTCATGGCTCGCACCGGCGGGTGAGAGTTTACTGGAGGTAGCAACAACGGAATCTGGGAAACGAAAGCTCCAGGGACCCAAAAAGGTGAGAGCAAGATGTTGTACCTACTCAAGGGATGCGGAAAATGCGGCGGCGACCTTTCGCAGGATGGCGACGAATGGCGCTGCTTCCAGTGCGGCCGCGTCTACTACCCGGCGCACTCTCCCGAGGAACTGAATTTTGACCGGATAGACGTCGAGTCTTCAATAGGCAACGGTGAGGCAACCTCAGACCGCGAACGGCCCATCGTCCGCCGGTCGGCCCGCCATCTAAATCCTGTGGTTGGGGCCACTAGGTATAACGAAGAACTGTGGTGGAACAAGAACCAGCAGGTGATATTCCATCTTGACGAGGGCAAGAAGGTGCGGGAGATCGCCAAGATCGTTGGCCAGGGCCCCAGGCAGATCCGCGTGGTCCGTGAGCGGCTCCGCGATCTACGCTCCGCGGAACCGGAGTTGGTGGCCGTCGGCTGAGCCCGGCAGGAAACCGTACTACCCACTCCCTTTCTACTTCCGGGCCGTAAGATTGTTGGATCCCCTTCCCGCAATTTTGCGGCCCGTAAATATCTTTCCTTCCCTCCCGCCCCACGGTGCTGTAACCTAGCCTCCATCCCCCGACAGTGAGGCAAACATGAAGGCGATACGCGCGTATGAGATCGGCGGACCCGAGGTCCTGAAACTGGAAGAGGTCCCTGAGCCCACACCTGGGCCCGGCCAAGCCGTGGTCGACCTCAAATCCATCGGCGTCAATTACACCGACGTTTCCAGCCGCAAGGGCACCAACCCACCGGCCAGTTTCCCCTGGACTCCGGGACGGGAAGGCTGCGGAGTAGTCACCTCCATCGGCGAAGGCGTGAGCGAAGTGGACGTCGGAGACCGGGTGGCCTACGCCATGCACACCGGCTCCTACGCCGAGCGCCAGGCCGTGCCGTCGTGGCTGCTGGTCCGTATACCCGACGCCATGGACTTTGCCACCGGCTCGGCATCGCTCCTCCAGGGGATGACGGCCCATTTCCTGGTATTCGGCATCGCCCGGCTCAATCCCGGCGACCAGGTATTGGTCCACGCCGGGGCCGGCGGGATGGGGCTGCTCTTGATCCAGTTGCTGAAGCGGCTGGGCGTCCACGTCTTCACCACGGTCTCCACCGAGGCCAAGGCCGAGATGGCCCAGCAGGCCGGCGCCGACCAGACGATCCTCTACACCCAACAAGATTTTGAAGAAGAGGTCCGTAAGGCCACCGGCGGCCAGGGCGTGAATATGGTGTTCGACGCCGTGGGTCAGACCACCTTTGAGAAGGGTTTCAAGTGCCTGGGACGGAGAGGATACATGGTCCTCTACGGACAGGCCGGAGGACCAGTCACGGACACCAACACCCGAGCGTTGCAGAACGGTTCGCTATATCTCACCCGGCCCAGTCTCGGGGATTACACCGCCACCCGCGACGAACTGCTCCAGCGGGCCCAGGAGGTCCTGGGGTGGGTGCAGTCGGGCGAGTTAAAACTGCACATCGGCCTAACGCTGCCCCTATCAGAAGCCGTGGAAGCCCACCGCCAACTGGAAGGCAGAGAAACCGTCGGCAAGATTCTCCTGACTCCAGGCTGAGCCTGGACACAAAGACCCCCGGTGGACGGGATTTTTGCGTTTCTGGGCCTTGCCTGCCGCGCTTCGCTTCGTGGTGTTCTTCCGCGGGAGGATGTCGAATCCTCGCTGGGGGTAAACCGTATCTCTACCCTGCCCCTCTGTGATTCCGAGGGATCAGCCGAAGAATCTCGTTGCTAGAAGCAAAGTCCGTGATGGCTGGCGACGAGACCCTTCGCTTCACTCAGGGTGACAATCTTCACGGGAGCGCCCAGTCAACGAACACGCCTAGTCAGCCGGACACAAAACTGCGTGTAGAATATCTCCGGCTGACACTAGATCGGAGGTGTACCGTGGCTGAGAAGTTTTCAGGGGTCCATTGGATGCTGGCTACGCCCTTCCACGAAGACGAGGGCATCGACACGGCGTCCTTGGTTAATCTGGTGGACAAAGCCGTCGCATCGGGATGTCAGGGCATGGTGTGCCTGGGCGTAACCGGCGAGGCTGCGCGTCTGACCGACCGGGAGCGCCATCAGGTGGCGGAGACGGTCATCCAGCACTCGGAGGGCCGACCGGTGACTGTGGGGACCACCGCCGGCAGCACCGCCGCAGCGATCGAACGCAGCAGGGAAGCTCAGGAATTGGGCGCGGCGGCGGTCATGGTCTCGCCTCCGCCCATGGGCAAACCCAATCCGGACGCCGTCCTGGCCCACTACTCCCGGCTGGCCGACGCCATCGACCTGCCCATCGTGGTCCAGGACTACCCCAGCACCTCCGGCGTGCATATGTCCCCCGACTTTATCGCCAGGCTCTGCAATAGCGTTCCCGCCGCCCGATATCTGAAGCTGGAAGACCCGCCCACGCCGCCCAAGATCTCGGCCATCCGCAAGCTGGTGGGCGACGATATGCCCATCTTCGGCGGGCTGGGCGGGGTGTTCTTGCTGGAGGAATTGTCCCGGGGTTCCGCCGGCGCCATGACTGGGTTCGCCTATCCCGAAGTCCTGGTGGATATCTGCCGTAAGATGGCCGAAGGCGACCGGGACCAGGCCGAAGAGCTCTTCACCCGTTGTCTGCCGTTGATGCTGTTCGAGTTCCAAGAAGGCATCGGCGTTGGCATCCGCAAGTACGCCCTGCACAGCCGCGGCCTGATCGAGAATCCCAGGGTCCGCCACCCCGGTCCCAACCCGACCGACGAGACCAAAGCCGAATTCCACCGCCTGGTGGAAGCCGTGGGGTTGTCGTCGCTCTAACACCACTTCGCTGGCATTCACCTACCGATGGGCGGCCTGGTGAATTATTGGAGCGCCTCCCCGGTGTTGGAAGCGCTGGGAAAATCGGGGTCCACCATGACTCACAGTGAGGAGCATTAATCATGGGTTTCTTTGATGCCATATTAGGGTTTTTCAAAAGTGGCTCGGGGACGCCTGGCTCTCCAGGCGAAAAGGGAGATAAGGGAGATAAAGGTGATAAGGGTGACCCGGGCGAAGATGCGGTGGGTCCTCAGCTGATCAAACTGCCGGTCAACTTCGTTTTGGTTACTTCGACGCTCAACATCAACCGGATGCTTCCGGTAAGAACAGCCATGACGGACGTGAAAGCGTTCTGGGCCCTGCTGGACATTGACATCCAGCCTCGTATCTCCGGGATGGTTGCAGATGAAAACATCCTTACTTTCGATATCGCGAGTCCGGAACTCATAGACCGTCATTTCTGGGAGGTCCGGGGCAATCCATTGACCTTGTACATCGGATGGGAATCAACGAGGGTCGGCGATGACCTATTGGGGCAAGCTAGAGCTGACGGCCTCGCCATCGTGGCGGGTGGGAATGCGCTACCTGGAGGCGGCAACCTGATGGCCGATATCATCAACCATGAACTCGGCCACCTTCTGGGCCTGGGCGCCGGCCACGTAGAAGGCACATTTATGCGGGAGATTGTTGACGTGCCAAACGATACCGTTACCGCTGACCAGCGAGTGATACTCAAGGCCACTGCGTACGAGCTCGGAGGGTTTTGACCCGTTACGGGTGTTCCGTTCGTGGTGAGCCTGTCGAACCACCGTTGTTAAGCAGTCATTTTCAACAGCAGCACGACTTATGCGGGTCCTTCGGCGGGCTCAGGAAGAGTGGAGCCGGGGAGGCCTACTGCGCCGTCCAGCCGCCGTCTATGACCAACTCGCTGCCGGTGACGAAGGACGACTCGTCGGAGGCCAGGTACAAGACGCCGTAGGCCACGTCTTCGGACTCGCCGTACCGGCCCAGGGGGATGCGGGAGACCATAACTTCCTGGACCGCTGGGTCGGACCGCCGCGCCTCGGTCATGGGAGTGACGATGGGGCCGGGGTGGACAGAATTGACCCGGATCCCCTCGGCCGCATACTGGATGGCCGCCGATTTGGTGAAGATCCGGACTGCTCCCTTGGACGCCTGGTACTGAGGGCTACTTTCGCTCATGCCCACCAGCCCCAACTGTGATGAGATGTTGATGATGGAGCCACCGCCGGCCTTCCGCATCTCGGGGATGGCGGCGCGGGTGCCCAGGAACACACCCTTAGCGTTTATGTTCATCACCCGGTCCCAATCGGCCACGGTGGTCTCTTCGATGGTGCCTCTGGCGCTGATCCCCGCGTTGTTCACCAACACGTCTAGCTTGCCGTAGCGGTCCACCGCCTCCCTCACCACCCCCTCCCAGTCCGTTTCACTGGTCACGTCCAGGCGCACGAAGACGGCATCGCCGCCTTCGACGGTAATCTTCTCAACCAGGCTGCGGCCCTCTTCCTCCAGCACGTCTCCCACCACCACCTTGGCCCCTTCCTTGAGGAACAACTCCGCCTCAACGGCCCCCATGCCCCGGCTGCCGCCGCTGATGATGGCTACTTTTCCTGCTAAGCGCACGGTGAGACTCCTTATGGGTGAAGTTTGGGTTGCTCAGCAATATTGCTTGAAGGAGAGGGTCGAGGTGAGGGCTCTCCGTCAACTAATACCTGGTCTGCTGGCTCATGGGCGTGAAGGTGCCGGGGTGAACCGCCGTGAGGCCTGCGTCCACGGGCAGGCAGATGCCGGTGATCCAGCGGGCTTCATCACTGGCCAAGAACAATGCCGCGTAACCAACGTCCCAGCCGGTGCCTTCGGTCTTCAGCGGTGCGGCCTCGGTGCGGTACTGCCGGAGGTCGTCGTTCATGCGCGGCGCCACCATCGGCGTGTAGACCAAGCCGGGGGCGATGGCATTCACCCGGATGTTGTCGGCGGCGTGGTCGGCGGCCATGGAAAAAGTCAATCCAATGACACCGGCCTTGGACGTTGTGTAGGGTGTACTGCTGTGGGCCCTCAGCCCGGCGATTGACGATATGTTGATTATCGCCCCACCGCCCCCGCTGGCAATGATGTGAGGAATGGTAGCCTTGCTGGCCAGCATGATGGTCTTCAAGTTGACCGTCATCACCCTGTCCCAGTCCTCCTCGCTGACCTCCACCACTGTGCCTCGCTGGGAGATGCCCACGTTGTTGTCCAGGATATCCACCCGGCCGTAGCGCTCGATCGCCGTTTGAGCCATGCGCTCGCAGTCCTCGATCTTGGTCATGTCGCCCTGAAGGGTTGAGGCGACGCCGCCCTCTTCCTGGATGATTCGAAGGGTCTCCCGCGCCCGGTCTTCTTGGAAGTCAACCAATAAGACCTTGGCCCCCTCCCTGGCGAACAGGATGGACGCCGCCTTGCCGTTCCCCACTCCATCGCCGCTGGACCCGGCGCCGGTTACGATCGCTACTTTGCCTTCAAGTCTGGGTGGTCGGTCCGCCATCGGTGGCACCTCTCGATATACGCTGCCAATCATCTTTTCGGGCCGTATTACATTGGGGTACAATCAAGGAAAGCCTATCCATTGTCAAGACCGCCGGTGCCGCGATGGCCGAGCGTTCCAGCGAAATTCGTCGGCCAGCCCGAAATCCGCGCACGGTTTCTTGACTCCACCTGGGCAGCACTCTACACTGGTAGGGACACACATTGGTGCGCCTGAAATCGGCCACCGGGACGTATTACTGCATGCAGACCAATCTCAACCGCGGGGCGGACGTCGCCCTATTCATTGACTGGGAAAACTTCAAGATCAGCCTGGCCGTAGGCCACCGCACCCCCAACGTTTCCGCACTAAAGGAAGAAGTCTCCAACCACGGACGCGTGGTGATTGCCAAGGCCTATGCGGACTGGGTTACCAGGGCCCCCGAACTCAGGGGCGCCAGCCAGTTTCTAAACGACCCTCCCTCCCTCTACGCCGCCGGCATCGAGCCGGTGTTCGTGCCCACCCGGGCCCCCTCTCCCAACGCCACCAACGCCAACGGAATGCGCACGAGCCGCATCAAGAACAGCGTCGACGTCAAGATGACCGCCGACTGTATCGAGATTGCCCACTCGTACCCCAACATCGGCACCTTCGTGCTGGTTTCCGGAGATTCCGACTTCATCCACGTCGTCAACGCCCTCCGCACCATGGGCAAGCATGTGATCGTAATCGGCATCTCCTGGAGCACTTCACGCCGTCTGGCCGACCAGGTTGACACTCTGATCCTCTACGACGTGGATGTTGACCCCCCGGCACCCTCCGAGCCCGCCACCCCCGCCGCCGCCCCCACCGCCGATACCGCTGCCGCCAGCGCCTCGGCCGGGGACCTGAATGACATGATCCAGGCCATCGAAGACATTATCCGGGACGAGCGTAAGGCCGGCGGCAACCCGCTGTTGACCTCCATCAAGCAGCGTTTGGTGCGCCGATATCCCGAGTTTGACGAGAAGAAACTGGGCTACTCCGGGTTCAAACGCCTGATGGCCCGCGTGGCGCAGAACGGCAACGTCCGGCTGATCACTGCCGGTTTGGTAGACTGGGCCATCATGTCCGACGAAGAAATCCCCGAGGGCGCCACCGAAGCCACATTCTCCAGTCCCGGCGCTCGGCTAGGACGGCGTAGGGGCCGCCTTCCCCGTTCCAGACAGCGCGATGAGACCCCGATTCTGGAACCTGTTAGCTCCGAGTTTGACGATACTTCGGTTGTCGAGGATACCGAAACCGACCACGAACCTACCCCGGCGATCGCAACCAACGGACAGCATGACCATGACAACCAGCCGGAGCACTCGTATCAATCGGACGAAGGCGAGCCTGCCGGTTCCGGTTCTCCCTTTGGCAGCAACGAGGAATTAGCCCAGGCCCTGCAGGATGCAATCAGCGGTTTGGGCATGCCTGCTGAACCGGACGACGGAATGCTGGCCGAACGCGTCTCCGACCTGATCTTCATGGCAAATACCCTGGAACACCAGGAAGGGGTCAGTCATGTCGCTTTCAACTTCCTGGCCTCCGAGATCTGCGACGCCCTTGGCCAGGGGCTGGACGCGGGGCACCCAGAGATCACCAAACGATGGGGCCAGTCCAGTTCCCGTCCTTACGTGAGCAAGATCCTTCGCAGCCTGAGCGACGGGGAGTTCTTCCTGAAGGGCAACCATAGTTGGCGCGATGAGACATCCGGCCAGAACCGCCGCCGCCGCACTTTCAACCTGAACCACGAACACCCGTTGGTGCAGCAGGTGATCGCCGCCCGTTCTAGCGCTGTCGCTGAGACCGCAGACGAGGAAACTGATCCAGCCGTTGACCAAATTGATTCACCGGAATCCCCAGAATCTGCCGCGATCATGGAGAATGGCGCTTCCGAGGAGGAGAGCCCGGATGTGCCCGACAGCCCAGACTTCGACGACGAAGACTACGAATCTGGCAAATCGGCGGCCGAGGCCCGCGCCGAGACCGGTTTCATCTCCCGGCTGTTCCGGCCCCGCCGAAATTAAGCCGAATAAACCCTGGTAATCCCGGCCAACTAAAAAGCGCCCCGATAAATCGGGGCGCTTTAATTTTTCACACTCCACGTCGGACCACTACATATCCAATATCAACGTTGACCAGCCGAAGTCCCTGGCGCCCAAGCCCTCGGCGGTATAAGGATGGTAATACTCTCTGAATCCCGATTTTTCGATACACTCGTGACTCTTGGCCACGATGGTGTCGGCCAGTTCAGTGTAACCGTGACCGCGAAGGGCGTGGGACAAGAACCAATTGGTGTTGATCCATGAGGGACCCCGCCAGATGAATCCCCTGGGATTTCCGGGCATGAACTTGGGGTCCGAGGCCGGAACGGACGGCAGCGGATAAGGGGTCCAAAAATGGTCGGGCGAAGACACCCAGTCATTCACCAACCGCTCCACGAATGGCCTGGGGAGGTCGTCCAATATCAGCGGCATCAAAGAGCTGATGGTCACAACCCGCACCGGCTTTTCAGCGACGCCTGAAAGGTCGAAGAAAGCACCTGCATCTTCGTCCCAGCACTTCTCCAGCAGGGCGTCTCGGGTGCGGCCGGCCTCGCGGTTGAACTCTTCCGCCTGCGTAGAATCCCCGGAATCTCCCAGCAGGCGGGCCAGGGAGCGCATCCCCAAGGCGTAGATCGAATTCACCAACACGTCCTCGAAGTGGAAAAGGTCGGCGGCCAGTATCTTTTGGTCGTCGCCCCGCAGCGGCTCGTAGGCCCGGTAGATCTTTTTCAACGCTGCGATGAACCCTTGATTCGAAAGCTCGGTGAGCCCCAGGGCCTCATCGTACTTGGGAGAGCAGTCGGTCCCCGCTTCCTCAGGCTGAATGACCGCGATCAGACCGTCGTTGTCGGGGTCCCTGGTATTCCGGAGCCAACGGTAGAAATCGACCAACACCGGCAGCGCCGCGTCCCGGAATTCCTCATCGCCGGTGGCCCGGTACACCCGTTCCACGGCGTAGGCGATGATGGGCGGCTGCATGGTGGAACTGTAGTGGGGGTCGCCGGCCTGGCCGACGATATTCCGGCTCAGGAAATCAGGTTGTTTCTCCATCTCCCAGAAGATGATGTGGGGCATGAAGCCGTTGGGCAGGGCGCCGCTCATCAACGTCCGAAGCTCGGCCTTGGCTTGGTCAGGGTCAAGGTGCAGCAGGGCAATGGCGTGGAAGCACGAGTCCCAGAACCACTGGAAGGGGTAACCGGTGAGGGAGGGGCAGACGAAGCTGTATGCTTTACCGTTCCAATCGGCCACGCCTTGGCGCAGATTGGTCAGCAGTATCTTTCGTGCGCCTTCTTCCAGCGCTGCCCGGTCCAACGATTATTCCCTGGAATCAGGCCGCGGGCCGGGATTGTTGGTAGACTTCCAGATACTTTTCGGCCACCACCGGCCAGGTGAACTCGGAAAGGGCGTACCGCTGTGCTTGTTGCCCCAACTCCCGGCGGGCTACGTCGTCGTTCACCAGCCGGACCAGTTCGTGGGCCGCGGCAGCCCCGTTGAACCTGGGGACCACCACCGCTCCTTGCGACAACACTTCCCGGTTGGCGCCGACGTCGTGGGTCAGCACTGGGGCGCCATGGGCCATGGCTTCCAAAAACACCAGGCCAAAGGCCTCGTACCGGGAGAAGAGAGTGAAAAGGTCGGCTTCGGCGTACCATTCGTCCAACTCGCTGTCCGAGACTTCACCAGTGACAATCACCTCTCCTTGAAGATTATTTTGGGCGATGAATCTCTCGATTCCGGCGGTGGCGCCCTCGTCCCGGCCTACCAACACCAAACGAACCGGACGTTCAAACTCGGCGCGAGCCATCAGGTAAATATCGAGCAGCCAACGTTGGCCTTTATGGCTGCCCAAGCGACCGACGCAGAGTATGGTCAGGGGTCCGCTTTTCAGGCCGTCATCCGATCGCTGATCGTCATGGACCGTAGCAGGGGTGCATTTTTTGCCGATGGATGCACCCCAGCCGATCACGCCCAATTTATCCTTGCCGGTGCGGTAGGCCCTGCGGACACTCTCCGCCTCGAGGCTGGTCAACGCCACCACGCGGTCGGCTTTGTGGCACAGAAAGGTGTTGATGGGCTTCAGCCACCATCTGGTGATCGGCAGAGTGTGGAAGGAAGGCGTGAACACGAACCGGGCTCGGCCCCGGTACCAGAACCACGCCCAGAAGTGGCCCCAGAACCAGCCGTCGCCCACGAAATGAATCACGTTGGGCTTGAATTCATCCAGATATCGCTTGATGCGCAGAGGCGAGAACCAGACCAGCGGGACAGAGTAGATCGGGAGCGACCGGCGGGGGAACCCGGAGAGACGGTAGATGGAGATACCCTCGGGGGTTGTCTCCCGGTCATCCCAGGTAGGTTCAGGACGCCGGGGGAAGGAGTACTTGGTGGTGAGTACGCCGACAGCTTCGACGGCGGCCGAACGTTGCATCTGGAACGAGAGCTGCTCGATCGCCCTCTCTATACCCCCCAAGTAAGGCCGGAAATATGGGGTCAGAAACAGAACGCGCAGTGGCGTGCTATCCACTGGCTGCCTCCAGACCGTTGTTCCACGCATCCTTGATCTGCGAGATGGGCAAGTCCACCTGCCCATTGAGCCGGAACCGGTCGCCGCTAGTATACCCCAGTTTCACGATAGGCACCCTGGCGCCTGAAGCCAGGCCAACCAGGGCAACCCAACCATCCTCCGGCAGGCCGACGACGATGCGCGACTGCCGTTCCCCGAATAGAGTCACGTCCCAACGGCTCGCCACGGAAAACTCGCCGGTGAAGCCAACGCCGCCTTGGATGGAGCACTCGGCCAGCGTCACCGCCAGACCGCCCTCGGAGCAGTCATGGGCGGATGCGATCATGCCCTTTTCAATGGCGCCGCGGCAGACCTGTTGCACCCGTTTCTCGAGGTCGATGTCTATCTTTGGGCTGCCTTCCACCCGCCCGTGGATGTGCTTCAGGTACTCGCTGCCGGCCAGGTCGTTAACTTCAACCCCATCGGTGTCGGCGCCCAACAAGCCGACCACCAGCCCTTCCCCAGCGAAAGCCGACCTGGTCGCCCAGCTAGCGTCTTCCAACAGGCCCAAGCCGCCCACCACCGGAGTGGGGAAGATCGCTTTTCCCCTGGACTCGTTATACAGGCTCACATTGCCGCTGACCACCGGCACTTCCAAGACCCGGCAGGCCTCTGCGATTCCCCGGATGCACTGCTCCAATTGGTGATAAACCTCGGGCCGCTCGGGACTGCCAAAATTCAGGCAGTCGGTCACCGCCAAAGGCAGCGCCCCGGAACAACTCAGGTTCCGGCAGACCTCGGCGACCACGATCTGGCCTCCCTGATAAGGGTCCAATTGACAGAGACGCCCGTTGCCGTCGATGGTCACCGCGATGGCCTTCTTGGTGCCCTTCACCCGCAGCACCGCGGCGTCGCTACCCGGACCCACCACTGTGTTGGTCTGCACCTGGTGGTCGTACTGCCGGTAGACGCTTTCTTTGTTGGCGATGTTGGGGGACCCCAGCAGGCGCAACAGCGTTTCCTGCGGGCCGTCCGGGGGCAGCGGGACCGAGTCCAGATCCAAATGGCGACGCCGGATGTCCTCTTCAGAAGGCTTCCCCTCCAAACGGTACTGGGGCGCTTCTGAAAGCGGCCCGATGGGCAGGTCGGCCACCAGGTCCGACCCAACGGCCACCTGGGCGGTCTGCTCGGCGATGATGTGGCCGATCTCCCGGCAGACCACGTCCCATTTGTCGAAGACGGCTTTGATGGCCGGCACGTTTTCCGGCGCCACCACCAACAACATCCGCTCCTGGGACTCTGAGAGCATCACCTCATAGGGGGTCATGCCCTGCTCCCGTTGGTGGACCTGGGAGATATCCAGATGGATGCCACGGCCACCGCTGGCGGCTGACTCCACGGCCGCACTGGTCAACCCGGCGGCGCCCAGGTCCTGAATGGCGTTCACCAGGCCGGTGTCCAACGCCTCCAAGCAGGCTTCGATGAGCACTTTTTCCAGAAAAGGGTTGCCCACCTGAACAGTGGGCCGCAGCTCCACATCTTCCTCGAAGGTGCGAGACGCCAGTCCGGACGCCCCATGGATGCCGTCGCGCCCGGTGCCCGCGCCCACCAGCAGCATCACGTTGTCCACTTCGGTGGCGGCTGAGGTCGCGATGCTGTCGGTCCGGACCAGGCCCACGCACATGGCATTCACCAAGGGGTTCTGGGAGTAGGACTCGTCGAAGCAGATCTCACCCGCGACGTCGGGCACCCCGATGCAGTTGCCGTACCAAGAGATGCCACCCACCACGCCGTGAAATAGGTGCCTGTTTTGAGGGTCGTCCAAGGGGCCGAAGCGAAGGGAGTTGAGCAAAGCGATGGGGCGGGCGCCCATGGCCAGGATGTCCCGAACGATGCCGCCCACACCGGTGGCCGCTCCTTGCAGGGGCTCCACGGCGGAAGGGTGGTTATGGGACTCAACCTTGAACACCACCGCCAATCCGTCGCCGATATCCACCGCGCCGGCGTTCTCCGCGCCGGTCTGGGATAGGACCCGTGAGGACTGCTGGCTGAATAAACCCAACAGTGGGCGAGAGTGCTTGTAGCCGCAGTGTTCGCTCCAAAGCGCCCCGAACATGCCCAATTCGACGGAGTTTGGTTCCCGATCCAGACGCTCCAAGATCAGGTCGTACTCGGCCCGGGAGAGCGCGATCTCATCCAGTGTTTCTTTGGTCACCGCCATCTATTATTCAACACCCGCCCTCAATGCCCCTTTTCCGTCGCCTCTTAGCTTGATGTATACACCGGTCACGCCGATTCGTCGATAGCCTGACCGGTATCTTGGTCAGCGTCTTGTCCCTGGTCTTGGTTGGACACCGGGCTGTCTCCCACATTCCCGTCTTTATCCGACGGCCAGACCTGGCCGTTGGCAACGTAGAGGTAGTTGGCCCCCGTCCCGAAGAAATCGTTCACCTGGTCCAGGTCCGTGGTGGTGATCAGGACCTGCTCGTACCGTGTGGCCTTCTCCAAAAGCCGGTGCCGGCGGGAGCTGTCCATCTCCGAAAGGGCGTCATCAAACAACACCACCGGCGCCTCTCCGCGCACCGATGCCAGGAACTCCGCCTCGGCCAGCCTCAGCGCCAACGCAAGGGTGCGCGCTTGGCCCCGGGAAGCGAATACACCCATATCCGCGCCATTGATTACCAGGTTGAAGTCGTCCCGATGGGGCCCCACGGCCGTGACGGGCCGGGTCCGCTCCCGGTGGGCTGCCGCCGCCAGAGCTTCCCGAAAGTTGTCCTCGAGCTCTGTAACACTGCCCGCCAGGGGGACGCTGGGCCGGTATTCGACCTCCAAGCTCTCATCCGGCCCGCTCAGGTCTTCGTGTTGCCGCACGCAGGCCGGCGTAAGCTCCCGCATGGCCTCCTGGCGCCGGAAGGTGATCCAGGCCCCTTCCCGGACCAACTCGTCATCCCAGAACGTCAACTCGTCGCCCTGGGCCCGGCCCTCCCGAAGCAAACGCAGCAATTGGTTCCGCTGTTGCACGATCCGGTGATACCGCTGTAGTCCCTTCAGATACGCAGAGTCGGCCTGGGACAAGAGGATGTCCAAAAAACGCCTGCGCCCCGCCGGCGGGCCCTGGACCAATTCGATGTCCGCGGCGCTGAATAGGACGGCGTTCACCTCGCCGATCAGTTCGCCGGCAGTGCGCCTGAGCCGGTTGACACGGATCTCCTTCCGGACGTTGTAAGTCAGGCCGTCATTATCTTGGCTCGAGCGTTGGATCGGCTGGTAACCGACTATGATCCGGAGGCGTCGGCCGTCTTTCTCGATGGTGCCGTCCACCAGCGCCTGTTCGCCGTTTTTGGCCGCATCAAAGTTGACCACTTCCCGTTCATTTTCAGCGCGGAATGACCGGGCGATGCAGAGCAGATAAATGGCTTCCAGCAGGGTGGTTTTGCCCTGGGCATTGGGGCCGTAATAGACCGTTACACCAGGAGACAAGCCGATGTCCAGGTGAATGAGGTTGCGGAAATTCGTCAGTCGCAATCGGGAGAGGTAAGCCAACCCGTCGTGTTCCTCCCGTCAGACTGGGGCACGGGGCCGGACTTGCTAGTCCTGGTCCCTCAGTAACTGGATCTGGGCTTCCAGTTGTTGGGCCGCTCCGGCGTCTCCGGCGGAGAGCCGGAAGCAGCGGTCGATGTAGAGTTTGGCCAATTGCGAACTTCGCTCGGAGTTGTCCTTGGCCACATCCAAAAGTTCCATCACCTTGAAGGTGTCCGGAAGGTGGCGGGCCAGCACGGTGACCTCAGCAATGACCTCGTCCACCGCGGACTGGTCCGACCCCTCGACAGCGAAACGCAGTTGGCCCAATAGCCGCGACAACTCGCCCAGCTTGTCGCTCTCGCTCATGAAACTGAAGAGGACTTCGTTGACGTTCAATGAATCGTCGGAATCGTCTTCCGGCTCCGGCTCGGGCTCAGGGACCGCAGCCGCCAGTGTTTCCCGCAGTTCTTCGCCGATGGCCGCGGCTGCGCCCTCGGCCGGCGTGCTGGTCATGCCCAGAGTATCGGAGCAGAGGCTGGAGTAGACTTGGACGGCCTCGGTGGCCGTCTCCATCATCCTGGGCAGGTCAAAGGAAAACATGCTCCCGCCATACACCAAATCATCCTCTCGCAACCGACTCAGCCGCTCCAGATCCGCGTAGGAGCCCACGGCCTCGGGCACCGGCGGCATGGCGAAAGCCGACAGGTCGCTGAGGGGCAGGTTGCCCAGATGAGATGCCAGGAAGGGCGGGACGTACTTGGTGAGGTCCGACTTGACCGGCAGCGTGACCACATAGGTGGCGTAAACCGTATCCGGCTCCGTATCCACGCGGAAGTAGAGCAAGGCATGCCCTCTGGGCTTCTGGGGGTCTCCCCGGTCAAAGACAAGGTCCATGTCTACCGCCGGGCCTTTAAGGCAAAGATGAGGTCCATGTGGGTCGGTCACGCCCCTAAACAGATGTTTCAACATATTATAGGGCAAACCCACGTGCCAGGCCACGCCCGGCCACAGCCTGATCCGCGTTGACTACCCAAGGCAAACTAAGTATCGTGGAAACAGCGTGCCCAGCAGCAGCGGAAAGGAGCCGGGGATGGCGGACACAAAACTCAAGATATTCGACTACGATAAGGCCGAGATCGGGGAAGAGCTGGGCTCCTACGAATACACCCTAACCCAGGAGATGGTGGACGCATTCCGCTCCTCCGTGGAAGACCCGGAAGCCGCGTTTCCAACATTGGGCGTCAAACACGACGCCACCGCCTTCGCCATGGTCTACGACGACCCCATCGGCACGGTGAACGCGGGCAATCAAGTCGAGTTTTTCAACCCGCCCATCGTTGGCAAGAAGATCAGCGTTACCGGCCGGATCGCAGACAAATACCTGCGCCGGGACAAACCCTACATAGTCATCGAAGCGACTGCCATCGACGAGGATGGCCGCCTCCTGGAAAAGCTCAGCACCTACCAATTGAAGAAGCCTGACGAGTTGGGGAAAAAATGGCATCCAGAACAGAAATAAAGCCCGGTGAGACCATTCCTACGGTCACCAAAGCGATCACGGAAAAATCGATTCTAGAGTTCGAGTCCACCGGGATCCTGGACCGGGAGAACATCCACAACAACCCGGAATTGGCCGCCAAGCGCCTGGGCACCACCTATACCCTCGCCTCGGGCCGCATGTCCATCGCCTTCGCCAGCGAGAGTCTGCGCAGGTTCTTCGGTCCTGATGTCTTCAACCACACCGGCACCGTCAACCTGAAATTCCTAAGGCCAGTGAAGGCCGGAGACACCATCACCGTCACCGGCGCCGTCAGTGGGACCGAGGAGACCGAAGAGGGCACTAAAGTATCGGTGGACCTTTTCTGCGATAACCAGGACGGCAACCGCACCGCCGTTGGAACCGGCACGGCGGTGATTCGATAGGCCCCTTTTTTGGACGGGGCGCCAACAACTTTGGAGGAATAAATGGCAGGGGAACACGGCAAAGTAGAAGCTGAAATTCGGTATTGCGTATCTTGAGGATACTTTCCCGTCGCCACGTGGTTGGCGACCGAGTTCTTCCGCTCCGACGCTCCGGGCGACGTCGCCATCAAGATGACGCCTTCGGACAAAGGACGCCTGGAAGTGTACCTGGACGGGGAAAAGATCTTTGACCGCAAGGAGGCTGGAGCTTTCCCCGACCTGAGCAAGGTCATTGAAATGAAGATGGCCATCGCCGAGAAATTATTCGAGCTGGAAGAAGCCTAACTCCCTGGCCGACGCCTGCCACCGGCGGGACAGCATGACGGGTACGACCCTGGCTGACGGCAATGTGCATGGCGGCGATTTATTAAAGATGCTTGACCAAGTGGCTTATGCTTGCGCCAGTCGCAATAGTGGTGGTTACGTGGTGACGCTATCGGTGGATCAAGTGATTTTTCGTGAGCCGATTCATGTAGGGGAATTAGTCACCTTTTTGGCAAGCGTCAATTATGTGGGCAAAACTTCGATGGAAGTGGGTATACGAGTGCAAGCAGAAAATATCCAAAACCGTACGATACGCCATACCAACAGTTGTTATTTCACCATGGTAGCGGTGGATAAACATGGCAAGCCCACCCGTGTGCCACCCCTTGAAATCAAAGATAGCCCGCAAGAATGCCGCCAAAAAGCTGCACAGATGCGTAAAGCATTGCG
>JADFPD010000114.1 GCA_022562475.1 Chloroflexota bacterium
TGGGAGTCTAAATGAATGTGACAATGATAGTTCCTACGGGGATCGGTGCAGAAATTGGGGGCCATGCTGGGGATGCTGGGGAGCATCGCCTCTCTGGACTTCTCCCGCAGCCTGACGATCTCGAAGAAGAGCTCCTCGCTGGGCGAGGCCCCGCCGCCGGGACTGTTGATGGAAATGACCACACCCTTGATGGAGTCTTCGTTGCGAACATAATCGAGCATCGCCGCGATCTCGAAGGCGGACCGGTCGTTGATGACGGTGAATGGGATATCGATGATCCCAATCTTGGGCTTGCCCGGATAGGCGTAGAAGAAAACGGTCGAGCCAATGGCCAGGCCGACCGCGACCAGCAAGACGGTGGAAACGTACCAAGTCCCGATGAAACGCCCCAGGGCTGCTAATTTATGCATCAATGAAAGACCTGCAACGGAGCTATACCGTTATACGGAAGTTCGCCGGTTGAGGATTGGTTGGGCGATCGCGGCGTTGTAGAAGGGCCGGCCAAGGCGTGTGCGCCATTTGCCGGAACCTACAAGTGTGCCTGGATGATACCGATGCAGCAAAACGGTGTCAAACGTGACGGGTAATATTGGGTGAATTAAATTGGGGTTGGTCTATGGCTTGGGACGGAGTGTTCGAAATCGTCTATCCACCCATCGATAAAGGTGGGTTGTTTTGAACGTAGATACGATCCCCGAGTCGCATGTCGTCTATCAAGTTATCGACTTGTTCGGAAACAAAGTGGTCTCATCGGTAACGCGTGGTTTAATTCGGCGAGGCGCTGCATTTGGGCCTCAGCCTCCGAAAAGATTATTGCGGCTTGTCACCCTACGCACCTGTGGCGCCTGAGACCGTCCTAGCTCCTCGACACGAGCAACGGATTCGATGTCCGATTGAAACGTGTCGAACTCCTTTAACGACTCGAAGCCCAGATCGGTGATCCGCTCAAGCTCTGCTAGAGAGACCTGGAACATGCGGAAAGGCTCAAGTTCAAGCACCTCTATGTTGGTTAACAATTCTGTCTGAGTAAGTACGAACGCGCGCACTTTGAATCTGGCGTGATCGTCGGAATCAGCATAGGCAAGTACCTTCCAGAAATCGCTGGGAATCGGAACACCCCGATGCACGGGGTCGTTATCATCGAAAACTGGTCCAGCGATCACCGATACACGGAGATTTTCGATCTCGGTGTCTTCGAATAACGCGTCTTCCACCTCGCCCCAAATTCCGCCGATACCTGACTGGTTGAAGTTCCTGTGCTGCGGCGCGCAATTCGTATAGAAGTACGAGTCCGAGTTCGCGCGCTCAGCTTCGGATCGAGGACCCCAACACAGATCGGCCCTCCGCGCTATGTGGCCTTTGTCTAGCGGGTTGTTCTCGTATAGTTCGTTGCCGTGTTGCATTTCTCTAGGAACACTGCGATCGAGACGGAAGCCACGAGTCTTTAATCTACGAATCCTGCTTCCGTCGATATTCCAGGCGGCAAATCTGGCCAAGCCTCGGGCCTTGCTAAGGTTCACTGAATAGTGTGTGTAGTCAATCAGATGGGAGTCATTATGGCTGAAGGAATCGTCCCTTTGAGTCTGGGTAAGCTCAGGGGTGCGCACTTCTTCTGATAGGAACCGCGGATTGTAGCCAGGCGCGCCTTCCTCAGGGGTCGCCGGCGCCGAGATTGCGATGTTGAGTTTCTTGAACACAGAGTGGGCGTTACAGGCTAATGCGTGCTCGTCGGGGTTAGTTGAGCCCTCGCCCGCGAAGTGAAGTCCGACCAGCACGTCGGTGGCGGAGCCATCATCATCGGCAATAAGCCATGCCGCTCCCGAGTCGCCCCCCGTGCTGATCTCGTGGTCGGGGGCAGCGTCGTCGAGTGGTCCAATCTCAAAGCCACCAATCTCCTTGGCTCCAACGCCCGGGTACTCTACAAACGCCATCACGTCAATACGGCGCACAAGACCTTGTGTGACGCCAGTTGTGCGACCCGATTTCACAACCCGGTCGCCCAGGTCAGCCCTGGCGAGCTGCGTCGGATGCACATTCAGGTCCAGTATCTCGCGGTCGAAGTCTCGTGATTCAATCCGAGCAATCGCGCAATCGCCGGCGGCGCCCAGATGACTGCGAAGGAGTGTGCCGGCTTCGTTGTCCTGCACATCATTGTCGTCATGGGGGCCGGGCTGGACCACCCGGTCACCAATCTTACCCTCGGATAGGTGCAATACGTGCCAGTTACTGAGGATACATGGATCGCCGGTCTTCCGGTCAAACACTATGAGTCCCAACGTCCCGGCTGATCCGCTGGGATGGCTGATGCTGATGCCAGGAATGAGCGGATCATGCCGATCCGTGCGAGAATTCGTTTCCTCGGCAGTAATAGTGAGGAACGAAGGCTTGAAACTTCGTTGAATGACGTCGGTCGGAATTTCCTCGCCGTCAACCGTGATCGTTTTCGGAATCTCTACGGTGTCCAGGGATTCGAGCGTTGATACCGAATCCGGTTTCGAAGCCACCGTGAACTGCAGGCACACATCATTTGTTTTATTCCCGCCCCGGATCTTGTAACCGATTCCGATGGAGGTGATGTTTTTGTCTGCGAGAAAATGGCGGCCATGGCTGCGGATGTAGCGACGGAGCTTCACGATTAGGGCGTCTCGTTGTCTGTCTCGATTCGACCCCTCAGAACCGCGATTACCAGGCATTGCGCTCTCCGTTAACTAGCTTCAGTATTGCGAATCTCCGGACATCTGGGCATTACGGCCGATCATCATTTGCGATGACGCATATATTGGGCTTATGGAAACGGTCATCTTGACGAGTCGGACCTGCTTCTGATTAGTGGAATGAATAACATGTCGGCATTATAGGTTCTGCCCGGTTACCGGACAAGGTGTTCCGTTTGTGGGTGAACTAGACAGATAAGAATCGGACACCACCCAAGCCTCAGACTCAACCGGTGCCACGGTATTCTTGAGCGGTCCATTGACATACGATTCCAACAGGCCCTCGATAGGGCGACGATCTAACAAGAGAATAATCCCTAGTGACAATTCGCCGACAGGGGAATAACCCTGGGGATGGGGGTTCTAACCTCATCTTGTTTGATCCAGAGTCGGGCGATCGATCTTGGTACGGTAAGTAGCAATTTGAGGCTGGCATGCCTGGCTAGCCGGGCCAATATGTTGGCGTACCCTTTTTGGGGCCAACGGCGAACCAGCCTCCCGCCGCTACCTCGAACACCTGGTGGATCAGGAAAGACTAATCATCTGTCTTGTTTCTTCCGCCGGTTGTACCAGATCGCGACACCTATTCCGATAATGACCAAGAGAGCTAATGGGACCAGGGTGATCACCTCCAGAAAACGAAGCCTTTCCACGCCTCAAAATATGGGGTGGCAATCCAAGAGAAGACTGATATCTAGCAGGTTAGCCGAGAGCGGAACATGGCTGGGGATGGGGGATTCGAACCCTCGTTTCCTGATCCAGAGTCAGGCGTCCTACCACTGGACTAATCCCCAACGGAGCGGTTGATGCGCGGCCATGGCGCCGGAAAAAGGTGGTGGCGGCCATGGCGGCGGCGGCCACGGACTCGCGCGACCGGTAAATCTATGGTATTGACGGGCCAGAACGGTGTCAAGACGTGCGTGCACCGCCAACTTGACATCCCCTTCCGTTTGTAACAAAATCGGTTTGCCGCGCGCCAGCCTTAGATAATAGGCTGCCCCTTTTATCTGACATTTCAATACAGATTCCCTGCGGTAATTTCGGCTACATACGAGGGATAACTCATGACTCTGACCAAAACCGCCAACCAGTTCGTGGTCACGGTTTCGGGGCACAAAGTTGACATGCACAAGGGTGGCTCAGGACCGCCCCTACTGTTCCTGCACGGGGGCGGGGGATTCGGCGCCTTTGACCCCATCGGCGGGCCCCTGGCGGATAAATTCACCGTGTACGCGCCGTCCCACCCTGGTTTCTTCGGCAGCGAACGGCCGGAATGGCTGTCCACGATCAACGACCTGGCCCATTTCTACAAGGATATGGTCCAAGTGATGGGCCTGGAGGACTACGTGTTGGTCGGGCATTCCGTCGGCGGCTGGATCGCCGCAGAGATGGCGGCCATGGGACATCACAACCTCAAGGGCTTGGTCCTTATCGATGCGGCCGGAGTGCGCCCCGAGAAGGGCGAGATCACCGAGATCTTCATGGTTTCCGCGGCGACCCGGCTGAAACTGGCGTTCCACGACCCTTCGCAGGTCCCCAACTATGACGTGATCTCGGCCGATCCGACTCCCGAAGTGGCAACGGTCATTCATGCCAACATGGAGATGCTGTCCAGGCTCTGTTGGAGGCCCTACCTCCACAATCCCAGCCTGCCCAATTACCTGGGCGGTGTGAAAACCCCGGCGCTGGTTGTCTGGGGCAAACAGGACGCCATAATTCCCGTGGAGTGCGGCGAGATGTACGCGAAGCTGCTGGCCAACGGAACATTGAAGTCCATAGACAATTGCGGCCATAACCCTCAGGTGGAGAAACCTGACGAGTTCAACGCCGCCATCGCCGCCTTCTTGGGTGAGCTTTAAGTAGACCGGTCTTTACGTCCCAAACAACTGGCCCAAAAACGTAGGGGCATCTCGATCGGATCGGGATGCCCCTAATTTTTGCGTCGAGATTGCCTTTGGTTCAACCAATCACGCCGTCTTCCCGCCAGGCATCGACATCTTCTTTGGTGAAACCCAGGCCCTCCAGTATCTCGCCGGCGTGCTGTCCCAGGGCTGGGGACGCGAGAGGAGGAGTTGGAATTGTCCCCCGGAAGTGGGCCATGGGCCCCACCATCTTCACCTTGCCCTCTTGAACGTGTTCCACCTCCGTCACCAGGCCGTTGGCGACCACCTGGGGGTCTTCGAATAATTCCTCGATGAACCGCACCGGTCCGGCGGGGACTCCTTTTTCTTCGAATATTCGAAGCCATTCGGCGCTTGGCCTCTCCCTCAGCAACGCCTCGGCGCGCTGCTCCAATGCCCTGGTGTAGGCTTGGGACTCTGGCTTGGTGTGGTCCCAGCCGGGCTCCAGTCCATCGTCGGTGAGGCCTAGTATCTCCAGCAAACGGCGGCGCAGCGGATCGCTGAGGCAGCCCACTCCGATCGGGGAGTCTTTGGTGTAGTAGACACGGTAATAGAGGTTCCCGTGGTGCTCGCGGCGGCGGCTCCCTTGAGAGACCGCCACCATCTCATCGAAAGAGGCGCCTTCCGCCCGTTTGGCTTCCAGTTCCTTGAGGGTTTTCGCTCTGTCTTCTCCGTCCAGCGATTCCACGTGCAGGAACCTGGCGCCCATCAATGAAAGGGCCGAAGCCAGGAGGCTGGTCTCAATCTTCTGGCCGACACCGGTGCGTTCTCTGGCGTACAGCGCGGCGCAGACCGACCAGGCCATGCAGATGCCGGCGGAGGTGTCTATCAGAGGACTGGACCAGACCCACGATGGGACTCCGTCCAGGGTTTTGGTCTCGGCGGCGACCATCCCGGTCATGGCTTGGACGATCATATCGTAGCCGGGCCGGTTGGCGTCGGGCCCCTCTCGTCCGTAGGCGGTCAACTCGCAGTAGATCAACCTCGGATTTATGGCGGACAGGGTCTCGTAGTCCACGCCCAATTTGACCGCCACGTCGGGCCGGAAGTTAACCAAGGCGATGTCCATCTCGGGAATCAGCCGGTTGATGATTCCGGCGGCTTCAGCCTTGGTCAGGTCCAGGGGCAGGCTGCGCTTGCCCCGATTGTAGTTCATGAAGGTGCGGCTCTCGGTAGGGGTGATAGCCTGGGTGAGCCGCCAGGGCTCGCCCCAGGGGGGTTCCACCTTGATCACGTCGGCGCCCAGGTCGGCCAGCAACCGGCCGGCCAGAGGCCCAGCGATGATCTCGGTGAAGTCCACCACCTTGACGCCGTCCAGGGGTCCGGGCATGGGGGGTTCCTCCAAACCGCTGGCTGTCAGCCCCGATTCTTTCAGGACTACCAGCATTCAGTCATTATGCCCAAGGTGGGATACCACCGCAATGGGCGGCCATAAAAAGTCTGTTCCACTTTATGGGTCTCGCTTCAAGAATCTTCCAATCAACACTTTGGCGGACCCTTCGCTTCGCTCAGTGTGACACCAACGCAAAGCAGTTCGGACCAGGATGTAGGTGCGGTCAAAGCTGTCGAGGTGAAATTTCCGCGGGAACCCTAACCGACGGCAGGCGCCTGACCGCTGACCGGTGATGGCACGTCCCCGCCACGCCTGACTCGTGGGTGCTATAATTGCGGAGCGTCGGGGTGTGGCCCAGTCTGGCAGGGCACCTGCATGGGGTGTAGGGGGTCGTCGGTTCGAATCCGACCACCCCGACCAGAAAAAGAAAAGAGTCCTTCCCGGCATTTCGGGAAGGACTCTTTTTTTGCTTGCTTTCCAGAAGGCTATGCGGTCACACCGCGCCACACCAATATCGCGCCCACCGCCACGAGCACGTAGCCCATCGCTGCAATCAGTGTCGCCAGATCGACCTTGCCGGTGAGCTTTGCCCCGTAATAGCTGCCCACGGCAGCGCCCGCGCCCATCAGCAGCAGCAGTTGGTAGTCGACCTGCCCGCGCAGGGCGTGGCCCACCCAGCCAAGAGACCCCATCACGAAGCCGATGACCAGATTGGTGCCCGCCGCGATCCTGGGGTCCACTTTCAGTATGCGGATCAAGGCGGGCAGCCGGATGCTGCCCAGTATGAGCCCGACAGCTCCGCCAAGGAGACCCACACCCAGCCCCATTCCCCCTCCCAAGAGCAGACGCCTGCCGGTGTACGTGGTCTCGAATTCATCTCCGGTGCCGGCGGCTGCCCTGCCTCTCATCCGAAGCTCCACCCCCTGCCACAACACCAATATACCGGCGGCGGAAAGAAGGATGGACTCTGACACGCGGCCTCCCAG
The DNA here is from genome assembly GCA_022562475.1 of Chloroflexota bacterium. Classification (GTDB taxonomy): domain Bacteria; phylum Chloroflexota; class Dehalococcoidia; order Lucifugimonadales; family UBA3495; genus UBA9611. Next base: position 6,935 of record JADFPD010000114.1, read on the forward strand.
AAACCCGCCGACGAACGCCCCGGCGAAGGCCGGACCGCCCATGATCAACACCAGCCGGAAGTTGACCCGTCCTTCGCGCACGTGCCTGATGGCGCCGAAGATGGAGCTGATGCTGCTGACCAGGATGTTGGTGCCGCCGGCGGTGGGCGCGGCCAGCCCCATCAGAAGCATGGCGGGCAGACGCATGGTCCCCAAGGCCAATCCCACGAATCCGCCCAGCACCCCAACTGCCAGCGAGACCACGGTGAGCACCACGGCGTTCCAGACCAGAACGTCGGATCCCCAGCCTAATGTGGCGTCCATCTAATTCCTTTTCCGGCTGAAGGGCCGGTTGATCCGCAAAGATCAGCCGCATGATCAGAGCGCCGGAAGGGGACTGGTCCACATTCCGGCGCTCTTGCGTCTATCCGCCCGTCTGAATCGATCAGGTCCAAGGGCTAGGCAGGTGTCGCCACATTGAACTTGGGCATGACCTCTTTGCCGAAGCGCTCAAGTTGCTCGATCATCACGTCCAGGGGCGTGCCCTGACGGCTACAGCCCACGTGCATGTACTCAAGGCCAGGGTATTTGTCCTGAATCTCCATGATGTGCTCCGTCACGTGCTCGGCGGTGCCGCAGACCCAAGCGCCCGCGGCAACCGTATCTTCCATGGTCGGCAACCCGGCGGAGGGAGCCCGCTTTGGGTCGCCCAATGCCTCGAGCATCTCGGGAGTGAAGGCGCGGAAGAAACCAAGCGGGGCAAACATCTTCATGTCCTCTTCCAGGTACTTCCTGGCCTGGTCCATGGCCTCTTTTTCGTTCTCAGCGATGAAAGTGGGCAGTCCAAGCACCAATCTGCTGCCCAATTGGATATCGCTGTAGCCGTGATCGACCAGGGTTTCGGTCCAGCGCTGAATCACATCATCTGCGGGGCCGCCGGTAACGGCCCCGCCGCCGATGATGGCCTGGATGTTGTGCTTGGCCATGAAGTCCATGGCCCGCTGGCTGGCGCTGACCATGGGCTGCCATGTTTCCACCGGCAGGCGCATGGGCCGCGGCACCAGGGTGATCTCCTTCAGGGTATAACCCCGGTAGGGGACTTCGGGCGGGAGAGTGTAGTGCTTGCCCTGATAGGAGAAGGACTCCTCGTTGAAGGCCTTCATGATGATCTCGATCTGTTCCTCGAACATCTCCCGGTTTGCGTCGTTGTCCGAAGCGGTGCTGGGGGCGCCAAAGGTGTCAACCTCCCGGGAGTGGTACCCACGGCCCACCCCGAAGATCACCCTTCCTTTGGTCAGTATGTCGGCCGTGGCATAGTCCTCGGCCAACCGCAGAGGATGCCACATCGGGTTGATGTTGAAGCCGCAGCCGAATTTTAATTGCTTGGTGATGTTGGCCAGGTGTACGTAGAGGAGCAGCAGGTTGGGAATGGTCTCGTTGCCCTCGTGCTGAAAATGGTGTTCCGCAGCCCAGAAGCTGTGGTAACCCAGGTCATCCATCACTTTAACCATCTTCTCCACCCGGTCGAAGATGGTCATCAGATGGTCGTTATCGAAGCGGCGGTCATTGACAGCCGTGGCGCCCAGGCCAAGGTCCCCCAGATCTACGTGTCCGGCATACAGGGTTCCAAATTTCGTGATCATGGATGCAAACGTTCCTCGGTTCAGACTGGCTTCTGCCATTTTAATGGCGTGACCCCGGTTGTCAATCGAGGCGGATCCGTGGAACACGCGCCTATCTGGCCCATGGTTGACGCTGGTTGGGGCCGCCAGTATTATCCAGGCCTGCAGCACGCACGGCCTGCGGCAAGAAGGGACAACACGCAGGCCGGCCACACCAGAGAAAAAGGGAGCGGATATGAAGTACGACATCATCGTGGTCGGGGCCGGCTCGGCCGGCTCAATCGTGGCTTCCCGGCTCAGCGAGGACCCGGACCGTTCCGTCTTGCTGTTGGAGGCCGGGCCGGACTATCCCGAGTTCGAGCAACTGCCCGACGAGGTTAAATTCGGTTATGCAACGGCCACCGATATCATGACCAGCGACCACAATTGGCAGTTCTGGGGCAAGGCCACCGAGACATCGCCTCCCATGATGGTGCCCAGGGGCAAGGTTACCGGCGGCTCCAGCGCCATCAACGGCCAGGTCTTTCTCCGGGGTATCCCAGAGGACTATGACTCCTGGGCGGCCATGGGCAACGACGAGTGGAGCTTTCCCCAGTGTCTCCAGTACCTTCGGAAGATCGAGACGGACACCGACTTCCCCGACGACGATTTCCATAGCTCGGAAGGCCCCATAATCGCCCGCCGGTTCAAGCAGGACGAGCTGTTGGCCGACCAAGCCGCCTTCCAGGCCTCCTGCCGGGCCGCCGGTTTTCCCGAAAGCCCGGACCACAATCATCCTGAGGCGTCCGGCATCGGCCCGATCCCCTTCAACAACCCCAACGGCATCCGGTTCAGCACCGCCCTAGGCTATCTGAACCCCGCCCGGCACCGGCTCAATCTGACCATCCGCCCAAACTGCACCACCCGGCGGATCATCTTCGAAGGCAAGAAAGCCGTCGGCGTGGAGGTTGAGAGCGGCGGCGAGATATTTACCGTTGAAGCAGGCCTGATCGTCCTCAGTTCCGGGGCCATCGGGTCACCCCAGATCATGCTGATCTCGGGCGTCGGCCCCTCGGCGCACCTGCAAGAGATGGGCCTGCCGGTGGTCCACGACCTCCCCGGAGTGGGCCAGAACCTCCGCGACCACCCCATGATCTACGTGACCTTCAAGACCAAGGAAGACCATCCCCTGGACGGCTTTGCCCCCAGAGTGCAGATGGGCCTGCGGTGGACTTCACAAGGGTCTGACCTGCGCAACGACCTGATGATCCTGATGCAGTCCTACGCCACCGAGCGGGTAGACCGGGGCGGAGAACGCATGGAGCCTCTGGGCGTCCGTATGCTGGGCGTGCTGGACCTGG
>JADFPD010000017.1 GCA_022562475.1 Chloroflexota bacterium
GGCGGCGATGTAAGCAAGCAGCTTCACCGGCTCTAAGATGGGCACCGCTCCGGTGATGGCTTCTTGCGTCCAAAGACTCTCAAATCCCAGGGCCTCGGCCCGCTTCGACCACCCCTCGATCAGCGGCATGTCGATGGGCCCATCGAAGAACACCTGGGGGATGGAGATTCCCCAACTGACATTTCCAGCCATTTTCATGCCTCCAATCTGGGCTGAGAGCTGACGGCTGTTAGCCCTCAGCTTTCTTCGCGGGAATTACGTCAAACCCCGTATAGGGGCGCAGGACCTCCGGTATCACCACCGAGCCGTCCGGTTGCTGGTAGTTCTCCAGGATGGCGATGATTACCCGGGGCAGGGCTAGGCCGGAGCCGTTCAGCGTGTGGGGCAGACGGGGGCGGCCACCCTCTTCGGCCCGGTACCGCGTATTGGAGCGGCGGGCCTGGAAGTCGGTGCAGTTGGAGCAGGAACTGACCTCCAGCCACTCCTCGCAGCCGGCGGCCCAGACCTCGATGTCGTAGGTCTTGGACGATGCGAAACCCATGTCCCCGGTGCAGAGTTGGAGCACCCGGTAGGTGAACCCAAGCTTCCTGCAGACGTCTTCGGCGTCGTCCACCAGTTTCTCCAGTTCTTGGTTGGAAGTCTCGGGCTCCACGAACTGGTACATCTCAACCTTGTTGAATTGGTGGACACGCTTGATGCCCCTGGTGTCCCGTCCCGCCGATGCCTTCTCCCGGCGGAAGCAGGGAGATTGGGCCACGTACTTCAGCGGCAGGGTGTTGGCTGGGATGATCTCGTCACGGTAGAGGTTGGTGATGGGGACCTCGGCGGTGGGTATCAACCAGAGGTCGTCTTCGTCGTCGTGGTAGAGGTTGTCGGCGAACTTTGGCAGGTTGCCGGAGCCCTCCATTATCTCTCGTTTGACCACCGCGGGGAGCGAGACCTCGGTGTATCCGTGCTCTTGGCTATGGAGGTCCAGCATCCAGGCGATCAGCGCCCGTTCCAACTTTGGGCCGTAGCCCAGCATGGTGTAGAACCGGCTTCCGGCCAGCTTGGCGCCCCGCTCGAAATCGATGATGCCCAGTTCCTCGCCCAGTTCCCAGTGCGGTTTGGGGGCGAAATCCAGGACCGGGGGCTCGCCGCTCTGACGTATCAGGACGCTTCCTGACTCGTCGTTGCCTACCGGCACGTCGGCTTGGGGCAGGTTCGGCAGTGTCAACATCAGCCCGTTGATCTTTTCACTTAATTCTTTGGTTCGCTCATTGAGGGCGTCGGCCTGGTCTCCGATCTTCCGCATCTGGGTCCGCACCTCATCCGAGGTTTCCTGGCCCTGGGAGCGGGCCTGCCCGATCTCCTTGCTGACCCGGTTGCGCTCGGCGTTCAGGTCGTCGCGTTGGGTGATGGCGGCGCGGATCTGGGAGTCGAGTTCTAGGATTTCTGTGATCGAGTCGTCCTCACCCCTGGTCTGCAGGGCGGCGCGCACCTCGTCCGGGTGCTGTCTAATGTGATCGATCGAAAGCATTCAGTTACTCGGACTCTTCGTCGCCGGTATCGGGCCTCTCGCTCGAAAGGGTCCGCATCTGGGGGAATAACAAGACATCGCGTATCGACTGCTGTCCGGCCAAAAGCATGACCAGCCGGTCGATGCCGATGCCCAGCCCGCCTGTCGGAGGCATGCCGTACTCCATGGCGGTGAGGAAGTCTTCGTCCTGCCGGTCAACCTCTTCATCCTGGTACAGCCGCTGTATCTGCTCTTGGGCCTCGAACCGCTCTCGCTGGACCTTTGGGTCATTGAGCTCGCTGTACGAGTTGGCGATCTCCATGCCGGAGGCAAATGCTTCGAATCGTTCCACGTAACCGGGTGCGCCGGGCTTGGCCTTGGCTAAGGGAGACATCTCCTCCGGGTAGTCCAAAACAAAGGTCGGTTGTATCAGGTGGGGTTCCACGAATGTAGACAGGAGCTTATCGATAAGACGGCCCCGGCTCTCCAGCACCTTGGTGTCGATGCCCAACTCGCCGGCTTTGTGGCGTAGGGCCTTGTCGTCATAAGATTCCAGGTCGACGCCGCTACGTTTTTCCAGCTCCTCCCGCAGACTCAACCGCTGCCAAGGCGGCGCGAAGTCGATGACGTTGTCTCCGATGCTCACCTTGGTGGAGCCGTTCACTTCGGTGGCGACGGTTGAGACCATCTGCTCGACCATCTCCATGACGTCGTTGTAATCGGCGTAGGCCTCGTAGCTCTCCAGCAGCGTGAATTCCGGGTTGTGGTCTTGGTCGATGCCTTCGTTGCGGAAGACCCGGCCGATCTCATAGACCTTGTCGAAGCCGCCGATGATCAACCGCTTCAGGTAGAGCTCGGTGGCGATGCGCAGGTAGAGCTGCTGGTCCAGAGCGTTGTGATGGGTGACGAAGGGCTTGGCGTGGGCCCCGGCGGCCACCGGTACCAAGATGGGGGTGTCCACTTCCAGGAAGCCCCGGTCGTCCAGGAACCGGCGGATCCCGCGGATCACTTTGGTGCGCAGGACGAACACCGGCATGACCTCGTCTTTGTTGGCGATTAGGTCTAGGTGGCGCTGCCGGTACCTGGTCTCGACATCTTTCAAGCCATGCCATTTCTCCGGCAAGGGACGCATGCCTTTGGCGGTGACAGTCAGTTCCATCGCTTCGATGGTGACCTGCCCGGTCCGTGTCCGGATCAGGTTGCCGCGGACGCCCAGATGGTCGCCGATGTCCAGGTCCTTGAGCAGGTCGAAGCCGTCTTCCAGGTTGTTCTTACGGAGGAGGGCTTGGATGACGCCGGAGGAGTCTTGGAGGTCTAGGAATGCGGCCTTGCCCATGGTCCGCATGGAGGTGATCCGCCCGGCCAGCGAGACATTCTGAAGTTTCTCGTCCGGCGGGTCGTTCTGTTCGAGTTCCTCGAATAATGAGGTGGCCGTGGCGGCGTCGAAGGAGCGGCGGAAACGGGCCGGGTAGGGGTCTAGGCCTTTGGCGCGGATGCGTTCGAGCTTGGCGGCCCGGTTCTCCAGGAGTGTGTCTTCGCGGTCTGCCATCTTGTCCTAAGAGTCCCCGGCCAGAGCGGTTGAGATAACCGGTCGAAATAATCGGGTGAAAAAGGCAGAGAAAACTGCGAAATGCGTCGTCTCCTCTGAGTAGCGATTGTAATGCCGGGCCCATGCCTTGTAAAGGAACCGCAAGCCTGAATAGGCGTGGTTCTGGGCCTGATGACGGCCGGTGCAGTCGAAAGGCTTCTGGCTAGATGGTGACCGGGTAGATCACCTGAATCACTTTGTTATCGCGAAGGCCGTCGAAATAGGGGTGGGGCTGCTTGGGATTCTGCAGCCAGCGGCGGACGAAATAGGCGACCAGGTTGGACAGTTGGCTGCCCACCGAGTGTTCCGGCTGCACGAAGCAGATATCGTCTATCAGGCCGGCGGCGTCTATCCCTTCGTCGGAGCGTAGGAATTCGCTCATGAACTGGGGTTTCATGGAGGCCCCATTCTGTGCTACCACCAAGGCATGATTGGCGATGGGCAGAGAGCCGTCCATGACCTGGTCACCGGACACCGCGGACATGTTGAGCTCGTCCAGGAACATGGTGAGCGCGAAGAAGAACTTGTTGACCAGGGGCCCGGTTGGAGTCTCCCACATCTCGAGATATGAGTTGCCGCCTGCCGCTTTGGCCTCAGTGAATTCCTGCTTGTTGATATATGAGGTGATCACCGGCGTTTCTCGCCGGACCATGATGCCCAGGCAGTCTTGGATCAGTTCGTTCCTCTTCAAAGTCGGCCAGGAAGCGAAGTGGCCCAGGCCCTGGAAGACGTCCACCGGCCGTATCTCGGTGGGTGCGCCCTCCTCGCCCAGAGGGGCGCCGAAATGGCGGCGGCAAAGTGCGCTGAACTCGCCGTTCATCGAGATCGATTGGCTCTCGTGCACAAACAGTCCGGTGTAGACCTGGTGCGGCTGGGAGGGGTCGGTGGCGGTGGCGCCGGTGATCCCCGATTCCCCGACGTAGGTTAGGAACATTTTCCTGTCTCCAAAACAACCGCCGGAGGCCGCTTGCCCCTTGGGGTTCGCTCCTCCGGCGTTCTTCATCATTTACCGAAGCCCGCGGAAAAGACGAGCGGACCTGGCGGGACAATAGTTCGGCCTGGCTCCGGGGCTTACTCCTCGGCGGCCTCTCCCACGTCGCCTTCTTCGCCCTCGGCACCTTCTTCGCCCGCTTCCAACCCTGCCTCTTGCGCGGCCGCCATTTCCACTTCGACCCTGGGGAGCTCGATCCGGACGACGAGTTCTTCGACATCGGTGAGGAGTGTGGCATTTTCGGGTATCTGTATGTTGGAAACGCGGATCACCGACTCAGGTTCTTCCATCACCGAGATGTCCACTTCGATCTGGCTGGGCATCTCCAAGGGCAGGGCCTGGATGTCCAGCGTGCGGAGCTGATGCATCACGGTCCCGCTAACGGCGCGGGCGCCGGCGGAATCGCCGATCAAAACTAGGGGGACCTGGGCCGTGACAGGCCGGCTTACGTCGGCGGCCAAGAGGTCTACGTGCAACAGGTCGTCGTGTCTGGGGTCCCACTGGATCTCCCGGGCGAACGCCAGGTGATTGCCGGACTCGCCTTGGATGGTGATATGGATGGGCGTGGCGCCGCCGGCCATGGCCAGCACCTTGATCAATCTGGAGGTCTGGCATTGCAGGGCCCGCGGCTCCATGCCGGGGCCGTACAGGTGCACGGGCACGATTCCGGCCCGGCGCAAGCGCCCGACCTTTTTGCCCATCAATTCTCTGGGCTCTAGTTCGATCTGGACTGCGTTGGTGGTCATGGGACGATGGTCTCCGGTGATTTTAATGCTGCTGATGACCGCCGCGGTTGGCTCCCGGAAGGAAATCCTGGAGGGAACGGCATTCGTGGAATGGTCGCCAGAGATGCTCACGGGCAACCGTCTAATAATAGCATCAGCCACTTGGAAAGTGAATGCCGCGCCTGTGTGTGGGTCGCTTGTCCTAGAATCTTGACACTCGGTTTATCATTGTTTTGGACTTTGACCGGAGGTGAAAAGATGGCGTCTCATTCAATGGGGCTTTCCCTGCACGAAGCAGCGCGAAGCATGGGGGTGCCCTTCACCGAGGAGAATGAGCCTGCGGACCGTACGGTCAGAGCCAACGGCTTGAATTTCCACTACCTGGAGTGGGGAGATTCCGCCAATCCCACCGTGGTCATGCTCCACGGCGTCTCGCAGCAAGCCCACAGTTGGGACTTTGTCAGTTTGGCCCTATCTCCGGAATACCATGTTATCGCCGTGGACCAGCGCGGCCACGGCGACACCGACTGGGCCGCCGACGGCGTTTACTCCCTGGACTCCATGCAGGCGGATATCGACGGTGTCGTAGATGCCCTTGGCCTGAAGGACTTCAACCTCATGGGGCACTCCATGGGCGGACGCAACAGCTTCATCTGGGCGTCGCGCCACCCCAACGCCCTACGTTCGTTGACCATCGTGGACACCGGACCCGAAACCCAACGCCGGGGCCAGGACCGCATCCGCGATTTCCGCGAATTGCCCAACAACCTGGACAGCTTTCAAGAGTTTGCCGAGCGGGTAAAAGAATACACCGGGCGGACCGAAGAGCAGGTCCTCGGGGCGCTGAAGTACAGCATCCGCCAGATGCCGGACGGGAAGTGGTCCTGGAAATGGGACCCGGAGACCCGCAACCGGACGCGCGGTGGCGGCGACCCGAACTGGACCACGGAGAAGTTGTGGGAATGTGTTGCAGCGGTCGATTGCCCGTCTCTGGTGGTCCGGGGCAGTCGGAGCGACATCTTCGCCGAGGAGATTATGGCAAAGATGGGCCGGGTGATGGCCGATTGTACGACTGAGACGATCAAGGACGCCGGGCATCTAGTGCAGGGCGACAACCCGGTCGACTTCATCGCCGCGGCCCGGGGAATCCTCTCCCGCACCAACGGCTAGCGATTTACGCCTAGGCGGCCTATCCCAAGTCGATCAACCTGGGAATCAGGCCTCCGAGTCCAAATCCGATACCCGCGGAAATCGCCCCGATCACCAGAATCTCCAGTCCCTGCAGTAACGGCGAACGTTGCACGAGACGGCCTTTGCCCACGCCCAGGATGAACAGTCCGGTGAGCGCGGCCGCGATGGAGACGCTGATGGCCGCCCCGCCCTCCAAGAAGAAGTGGGGCAGGATGGGGATGATGGCCGCCAAGATGAAAGCCACTCCCATGGTCAGGGCGTCTTTCGTGGGGCTGCTGGTGTCGTCGGGACTGATGCCCAGTTCCTTCTCCACCAGGGTGCGCAGCCATAGCTCCTTGTCCTCGGCGATCTCGTCGGCCAGGTGCCGCGCTTCCTGGTAAGTCTTGCCCTCCCGCTGGTACAGGACCACCAACTCGGCCAACTCCTCCGCGGGATTGTCCTCCAATTCCTGGGCTTCCCTGGCGATCTCGGCCCGCTGCACGTCTTGCTCGGCGCGGGAGCCCAAGAACGCCCCGGTGGCCATGGACAGCATCCCGGGCAGGGCCGCGGCCAGTCCGGCGACCAGGACCGTGGTCTGGTTCTCCACGGCCACGGCGACCCCGGTAACCAGAGCCACTGTACTAAGAAGTCCGTCCTGAGCGCCGAATACCACTTCCCGCAGGCGGCCCAAGCGGGCGACGCGCCACCGCTCCCGGTCGATCTCGGTGGCCGCGCTGACGTAGTCCGCCAGGGTCATGCCGTCGGTCTCGATGTCAAGTGGGCTGCCGGGAGCCGCAACGGGGGTGCGGTCCGGGGCCTGCGCCGCCGGCTCGCCCGCGGCGGCGATGGCGGCCGTTTTGGCATCCAATCGCTCCAGGGCGTCGGTGAACACCTCCAGGTGGTGGCGTTCCCGGTCCATGGCCAAAGCGAAGGAATCAGCGGCGTCCTGACGGCCTTCGTCCAAGGCGTCTTGAATCATCTTGGGGTACATGGTGCTGTATTCTTTGGACTCGCCCTCGGTCACCGTGCGGAGGTTGACCATCGTGGTTTTCAGGGCCCCCGAAACCCGCAGGTGGTTCATGCCGTGGATGGTCTCGGCGCCGGCCACTTCTTGGAAGACCTGGGCGACCTCCGGGTGACCCTCTTCCAGGGCCCGATGGGCGTAGGCATTGTATTTCAAGTAGGCCAAAGCCTCGGCGACGATGGCCGACCAAAGGTTTTTATCCGTCTTGGACATCGACGGTGATTGAGAAGCCATGATTGGTGTCCTTTCTAAATTCTGTGGGGCGGCTCGAGGGGCCGGCCAGGCACGATCAGCCTCGAATAAGACGCCGGGAAAGCGGCTGGGCAGCACGATCTATTTTATCAGGTGGCGGGGCTTTGCCTCCAAAGCAGCAACCGGACCTATTTGCCGGGTTGCACTGGGCGGCTAATATGGCACCCTGAGAGAAGCGAAAGGTCTCATCGTCCTCGGCCGGCACTGGTATTTTAGCAACGAGATTCTTCGGCGGCGGCCTCAGAATGGCAATCTTAAGGCAAGCCTAAATGGCGGGAAGAAACCGTCAGAAAAGCCGGTGTGGGTTGTGACGGGCGAGGGGCAGCGCTGGTGGGGGAATGTCCCGTTCAGCCGCTCTGAGAGGCGTGGTGGGCAATCATGCGCCATCCGTCTTCGTAGCGGGCGAACACGTTGGTTGCGAAGGTGCTGAAGTTGGTGGCCTGGCCCTGCACCACGCTGGTGATGCCCTCAACGCAGGTCACGCACCCGAATTCTCCCTGGACGACCACGTTCAGGTACCGGATCTGGAACTGCATCAGGGCGGTGTTCTGGAAGATTCGGTCCCAACTTTGGCGCACATCTTCCCAGCCGATCAAGGGCGCCCATCCGGGGTGGACGCACATGGCCCGGTCCGAGTTCTCCCAGACGCGGTCCATGCCGGCGATGTCCAGGTCGGAGAAGGCGTCGTAGAACCGCTGGTTGGCCGCCTTTATCTCCTCGACGGTCTCCGGTTCGGGCTGGATGATCACTGTTAACCCCGGCCCCGGCCGGCCCGGTTGGCCCAGTACTCCCAGGCCCGCTCCTGACCGGTGAGACGCATCTGGCTTTCCGACATCATTTCAATCTCGCCCGGCGACAGGTATTTGACCTCGCCCAACCGCAAGGACTCCAGCAAGAGCCCGGCGTTGACCTGTAGGTAGACCGAGGCCATCACCACCTCACGGATCGTCTGGCCGGCGATCACGCAACCGTGGCCCCGCATCAGGGATACCCGGCGGTCTCCCAGGCAGGCGGCTAGGTCGCGGCCCTGGTCCATGTTGGTAACCAGCAGGTTGGTGTCTTGGAAGTTGTCGCGGATGTCCCAGACCGGCAGATCGGGCCCGATTATGGCCCCCAAGTGGAACATCGGGCGCAAGGGCGTGCCGGTGACGCTGAATGGGATCACCGTCGGCGAGTGGTTGTGCACGATGGCCATCACGTCATCCCGGGCCTCGTAGATGCCGCCGTGTATCGGCCGCTCGGTATACATGGAGCGGCCTTGCTGGTCGATGGGGTCGCCCTCCAGGGTGTATTCCATCAGGTCAGATATGTCCACCAGGTCCGGGGCCCGCGACTGGGACAGGATGTACCGGCTGGGGTTTTCCGGGTGGCGGATACTCACGTGGCCATAGGCATCGACCACGCCCTCCCGCGCCAATATCCGGTTGGCCGTAACGAGTAGCTCCAATTGTTCGTCAATGTTGTTCATAAGTCATCTATTTCACCGTCATTCCGGCGAAGGCCGTAATCCATAGAGTTCAGGTTTCTAGCCATCTGTTAGTGGTGGGTTGGGCAATCGTCACCGACATTCGTTTTGGCTTCAGGGATTGTCCTTCTAGGGGTGGGCAATTGGCTTAATCGGGTTTCAAACGCGGCCTGATCAGAATTATGGTGGAGGCAGAGGAGGGTCGGGTGTTAAAAGCCGTTCGTTCTACGTTTACTTAGCCTATCAAAAAACTAGCCACTTTGTTCAAGATCGGTCGGCGAGATAATCATTGAAACAACTAAGAAGAGATTGATTCCTTACTGGCGGCCGTGGATTGGTGACAAAATTGGCCTGCGGGCGTCCTCAATATATGTTACGCTCTATGACAGTGGCAGTATTCTTTAGTCTCTCTTCAGGCATACTAGATCGGTCTACGGGTATCCATGGGCTCAACGCCCCTCCGGGTCTCATTCAAGCATTCCGCTTCTTATCGTCTCCGTGAGCAGTCTCTTGCCAACTTTTTTCATACAGGGAAGTCAAATATGAGTTACCAGGACAGGACCCTATCTTGCGTGGAGTGTGGACAATCGTTCATATTCTCGGCGGACGATCAGTCGTACCATGCCGAAAAGGGATACACGAACGAACCCAAGCGGTGCACCTCCTGCCGTGAGGCAAGGCGCGCAAACCGGTCAACTGACGGCGGTTTCGGTTCCGACCGTGGTCCCCGCGAGATGCACTCAGTGGTTTGCGCAGAATGCGGCAATCAGGCCACGGTACCGTTCCTGCCCCGCGGCGACCGGCCCGTCTACTGCAGCGATTGCTTCAGTCGTCAGGGTGGTGGCGGTGGTGGCGGCCGCTACTAGGCCAACAAACAGGGACGTTCGCCGTCCCCGGCCCACACTATAAGCATGAAATGCGCCCTCAACATACATCGCTGAGGGCGTGTGCTTTTTCTAGTCGGTGGCTGCTAGACGGAACCAGCGCCTAAGGCTCGCTGATTTCGATGACGCAATCGACTATCACAGCGGTGTCCCATCGGCAGGACGGCGTTCTAAGGCGGCTGACTGCGCAGTTCAAGATTCCCTTTAGCGGGCTGGCGGAGATTGCGACTTTGATTGACTCCTACCATCGCTGGAATTCGTGGCATTGGTGACCGGAATCTCCAGGAAGGTGGGGGCAAACACCATGACAGTTAGCTGCGGGGGGTTGGACAAGATTGGTTTGAAGTCCCAGACAGGCCTTCCGGTTCGCGGCACAGGGCCTGGCGAGCCTGAGATTCAAGTGATGATTATATGGAAATGAGAATCGGGTATTTGGGACTGGTCGCTGCCGTAATCCGTTCTGGATTGAAATACGAAAGCTGGGAATACGCTTTGACGGTCGATGGGCGGTACTGGTGTGGCTTGGGGAATATCGATCCAGAGCATGTCGCTAGGCAAGCGACCACATCGTTCGCCGAGTCTTCCATCCAAACGGCGAATATCCCAGAGTTGGACGGCGATTATCGGAGTGTTTGATTTCTGGACATTCCTTCGGTTGGGCAGAATCGGAGAAAGCTTGGGCTAACGCCCCGTTATATACTTATGGCCGAAATATCTGAAGGAAAAAGCAGGGTGCCTTGGCCAGCCGGTCAATGTTCAGCTGAGCCTGGAAGAAACATGAAAAACACCGCCGGTCCGGAGCCAGTTTGAAGATAGGTGTCGTAGAGTTGCTAGCGGCCGGCAGTTCGCCCAACTGGAGGCAGACCCTAGAGGACTTCCTCACAACCAAACAATATGCCAGCATCATGCCCCAAGCAGTTGCCGTGTGGGCCCGGCAATTGGGGCATGAAGTTCATTACGCCACTTTCTACGGACCTGGCGACCCCAAACGCAAGCTGCCCGCGGACCTGGACTTCGTGTTCATGTCGGTCTACACCAAGGACAGCGCTCTTAGCTACGCTCTGGCCAAACTATACCGACGTGAAGGGGCCATCACCGTTATCGGAGGCCCCCACGCCAAGTCATTCCCCGAAGATTGCCTGCGGTTCTTCGATCTGGTGGTGACCCAGTGCGATCGGGAACTGGTGGCTGATATCCTGGGAGGCCAATACGATCTCAATTCCATCATCTCCAGCGACAGACCACTGACCAGCCTGCCAAGTCTGGAGGAGCGGATGCCCGAAGTGCGGGCCGCCAGCTTCTTGCGTGGCACAAGGCCCTATTTCGCCACCATGGTTCCGTTGCTGGCCAGCCTGGGCTGCCCCTACACCTGCAATTTCTGCACCGACTGGAATAACCCCTATTCCGTTCTGCCTCTGGACCAGCTAGAGGCTGATCTCAGCTATCTCTCCGCATCCTATCCGGGCGTGAAGATATCGTTCCAAGACCCGAATTTCGCGGTGCAGTTCGATAAGACCATGGACGTTCTGGAACGAGTGCCTCAAGGCCGGCGGAACCCTTATGTCATGGAGAGTTCGCTGTCGGTGCTCAAAGGGCCGCGCATGCAGCGGCTGCGGGACACCAACTGCTTCTTCGTCGCGCCCGGGGTGGAGTCGTGGACCGATTACTCGAATAAAGCCGGGGTGGGAGGCCATACCGGAGCCGCGAAAGTGCGGCTGGTGGCCGAGCATCTGGAACTCCTTCACTCTTACATTCCAGGACTTCAAGTCAACTTCTTATTCGGTCTTGACACCGACGCCGGTAACGAGCCTGTGGAGCTGACCAAAGAGTTCATTTCGCTAACGCCGTTCGCCTGGCCGGTACTGAACATCCCTGTTCCATTTGGCGGCACGCCGCTGCACGACAATTATCTGGCGGAGGACCGTGTCCTTGAGGCTATGCCGTTCTCGTTCTACTATTTTCCGTATTTGGTCACAACGCTGAAGAACTACGACCCGGTCACCTACTACCAAGGACTGTTGGACATGCTTCTGCATTACTCCAACCTCCGGTTCTTGCGTCGCCGGTTCGGCACGACCAGTAGCCAGAGCCTGCGGTTGCTGTATACCGTGCGCACCCTCCGGGCCAAAGAGGGCATCGGCCAGTTTCGGAGGATCTTGCAGATGTTGACTACAGACAAGCAGTTCCGTGATTTCCACGATGGCGGTTCGCCTAGGTTGCCCGAGTTCTATCACCGCGAGTTTGAACGCCTGCTGGGTCCGTACGCGTCCCTAATATCAAGAGAGGAGCGCATCCCCCTCCTCCGGGCCCCCGTACCCGCCTAGCCTACCTGCTGTTTTCCCACCGTGGCGCCATTACATCAGCCTAGAATCCGGCCATCAGACCGGAGTACGCCCCTCTCTTCGCCTACAGCATCTGGAAAGAAACCGAATATGTCGGTGGTATCCGCTCAACCTGGGCCTGTCGGACCACCCGTTTCGCAATGGCCATGGCTCTCCAAGCATCCTTCGACAAGCTCAGGACGAACGGATTTCATTCGCTAAAGAGGCTCTGCCAATAAACATCGGCAGAGCCTCCTCTCGCTTTACTGAATCACTCGTCTGAACAAAGCGTGGCACCCGCTTAATGCATAGGCGAGAAGGACGAGGGCACCATTATCTTGTTCTCTTGGTTCACCAGCCACTCCCGGGTGGGAGGGGGCCAATGGGGATTCTTGGAGGCTTCGGCGCGGACCTTGTTCCGCTGCTCCAAGTCATCGTAGGGCCAGATGTGGACCCACTTGTTCAGGCCGCCCACGTCGGTGTACATGGCGGCGGCCAAGGGGGAATACTCCTCCCGGTGGGGTACGGCGTCCGCCCAGATGTCGACCACCTTGGCGATGCTGCCGGTCTTGTAGGTGTAGGTACGCATCTCGTAGAGCGCGCCCAATGCCTGGTCCCCACCCATGGGCCGCATGAACGGCGCGGGGATGAAGATCTCCGAGTTCATGCTCACGTACATATCGGGGTCATTGGGCGGCGGCCAGTGGTCGTCCTTGGCGGCCTCGGCGCGGATGCTGTCGCGCTCTTCCACGCTCTCGTAGGGCCAGACGTGAATCACCTGGTTCAGCGGGCCGATCTCAGTGTGCCAGAAAGCCCCCAGCTTGGAGTATTTCTCGCGGTAGGGCAGGGCCTCGCCGAAGTTCTTCTCGAATTCTGGGACACTGCCGGGTTTCAGGGTATAGGTACGCACTTCGTAGATCATGGCGGCTCCTCTGTGGGGTCGATTGCCCGACCAGGCTCATTCTGAGCTAGATCACTGGCGGGCGTGAAGTTACGCGACAGTGTAGCAAAACTGGTTGGGCGGGGCAAATTGGCCGACTCTAATCACCCGCCTGCTGTATCACTACCTTGGCGCAATGCTTCTCCGCGGCTCGCAGCAGATCCGGATGAGACTCGGACGGGCTGCCGATGGTGCAGACCACGGCCCAGAGCCCGGCGCGGGTGTCCCGGCCCAACCGTGACATGATCTCGTCGGTGTTCTCGCCGTTCAGCGCCAGCTCCGTGCCGCCGGCGAAATCTCGGACCGCATCCAGGGCTTCGGGAGCGCCGGCCACGTAATCGGCGTGTTTCAGCAGGCCCACAGCCGCGACACCCAACTCGGACGGGCGTTCGGGGTCCAAAACTATGAAGGTCACCGCCCGCTCCTTGGCGTTGAAAGCCTCCACGTACTTGCGGGTCTCCACGATCTGGCGGGCGTGGGTGGACTCGTGGCCCGACGAGCGTTCCACCAACTCCAGCAACGTCAGGGCGGGGAAGAAGTTCTCGGGGTTGGGCGCGGTCACCGGCTGAGACAACTGTTCTTCGGTGAGACCGGCCACCAATGCCCGGAAACGCCGGTAGTTCTCGTCCAGATGGGCGATGTCCTCTTTGAGTTTCTCCTCGCGGCTGTTGAAGGGGGGCAGCATGTCCTTCGTTCCGGCCGCGATCTCTTCCAAGGCGGACACGAACTTCTCCGTGTCTAGATGGTTCAGCACTTCCCAGACCGACCACCGGGAGCCCAACAAGGCGTCCGCTGGGTCGAGGCCTTCCAGAGAGGCGTGGAGGGTCTTATGCCCCTCGTCCAGCCGCTCCAACACCCTTGCCTGCCGCTGGAGCGGGGTCAGCTTCTGATTCGTAGCCATTTGTTCTCCATGAGCCTTTCTCTACTTGTGAGGCCATTTTAAGGCTCGTGCTGCTCCGGCGGAAGAGGCGGCAGTGGTACAATTTTCTTGCGCCGATATGACCGAAGCTAGAAACAGAACAGGCACGCCTGCTGCCGGCCTAAACGGAGACTGGCTCACCAAGGACCGGCTGCGCAATCTTCTGAACGTGCGGAAGGCTGACGATGAAGAAGCTTCGTCGACCGTCTATCTGCAACCCGGCGAGACCGCCGCGTCGCCGGAATGGCGGGAGCGGCTGGCCCGGTTGGGCAAGACTCCCGAAGAAAGCGGCTGCGGCCTGGTCTGTTTTCGCGGCGGAGACCGGGCGCTGGTCATCGCGCCGCCCTTCCCGGTGACCGAAAGCAGCCAACACGATGATTGGAATGAGGGACCGCTGTGGTCGCTTTTGGACGCAAACCGCACGGTAGGGGTGGTCCTAGTCCGCCTGGGCCGCTACTCGGTGGCGGTCTACCGGGGCGGAGACTTGGCGACCTCCAAGACCGACTCCCGTTATGTGAAGGGCAAGCACCATGCCGGGGGCACCTCCCAACTCCGCTACACCCGAGTCAGGGAAGGCCAGATGCGGCGGCTGTACGTAAAGGTGTGCGAGACCATACGGGCCCAATTCGAGCCGGTGGCCGGGGAACTGGACCACGTGATACTGGGCGGAGAAAAATTCACCCTGAACGGTTTTTTGAAGGTCTGCCCCCGCCTGGACGAATACAAGGACATCACTCTGAAACGAAGACTTAATATACGGGACCCAAAGCGCGACACCCTGGACGACCTGGGCAGCACCCTCCACGAGAGCCGCGTTTGGGCCCTTGATTGGTGAACATTGAGCGACGCTGAACCACAAACCGACAGCCCGCCTGAATCCACCGGGCATGATTTCAGCACTAGGACTGGGCCTCGGCCGTGGGACAGCGACCTGGGCGGCTTCGCGTTCGCCGGCCCGCTGCTGGAGTTCGACAAAGTCCGAGAGCAGCTAGCCGGTTACACCAAGACCGTGGTGGGCGGCGAACGGGCCAGGGCTCTAACCCCCACCCTCGACCTGATGGAGATCGCCACCCGCATACAGGAGACCTCCGAAGCCCGGCAGTACCTGGACCAGGGCGGCGGCCTGGAATTTGGGCCGGACCAAGATTTCCGGGAGTTGCTGCAGCGGGCCCTGCTGAGTGGAATGCTGCGCGGCGAGGAACTATTTCTAGTTAGAGGGTTGCTTCGGGCGGCCCGGTACGACCGCACGGAACTGGGCCGCCACGAAGAGATACCGCTGCTGACCAGCGTGTCCGAAAATATCCCGGAGTTGGGCGACCTGGAGCGGGCCATCTCCGGCGCCATCAGTCCGGCCGGCGAGGTCCTGGACAACGCCAGCCCCGTGCTGCACAACCTGCGCCAGGAGGCCCGCCACGCCCAGAACCGCCTCAACGAGATCATGGAGCGCAACCTGCGCCGCCTGCAGCGGTCGGATGTGATTCAAGAACCCCTGATCACCCAGCGCAACGGCCGAATGGTGCTACTGATCAAGGCCGAGATGCGGTACCGGGTGCCCGGCATCGTCCATGACGTGTCCGACAGCGGCGCGACCGTGTTCGTTGAGCCCATGCCGGCCATCGACATGGGCAACCGCTGGCGGGAGGCCCGGCTGGCCGAGGAACGGGAGGTCGAGCGGGTTCTGCGGCAGTTGTCCGGGATGGTGGGCCTATCGGGAGAAGACCTGCTGCTGACCCTTGACCTGATGGCGAGACTGGACCTAGACATGGCCAAGGCCCGCTATTCGGCCGCCATGAACGCGGTGGCCCCGTGGGTGGCCGACCAGGAAGTGGCGGACCGGCATCTGCGGCTGGTCCGGGCGCGCCACCCCTTGTTAACGGGTACGGTGGTCCCGATCAGTGTCGACCTCGACCGGGACCAAGGCGTGATGCTGATCACCGGCCCCAACGCCGGGGGCAAGACCGTGACCCTGAAAACGGTGGGCCTTTTGGCGATGATGGCCCAGGCCGGCCTGCACGTGCCCGCCGAGGAGGCCCATTTCCCCCGGTTCGACGGCATCTACGCGGACATCGGCGACCAGCAAAGCATCCAGCAGTCGCTGTCCACGTTCAGTTCCCACATCGCCAACCTGAAGGGCATCATGTCCCGGGCCACGGTGCATTCCCTGGTCTTGGTGGACGAACTTGGCACCAGCACCGACCCGGAAGAGGGCTCGGCCCTGGCCAGCGCCGTGCTCCGGTACTTCCAGAAGATCGGTTCCTTCGTGGTGGGGACCACCCATCACCGGGGCGTCGCCCGGTTCGTCCAGGACCAGCCGGGCATGGTGAACGCCAGCGTGGACCTGGACCCCGACACCCTGGAGCCCACCTACCACGTGACCCTGGGTCTGCCGGGCCGGAGCTACGCACTGACCATCGCCGCCCGGCTGGGCGTGCCCCAAGAGGTGATCGACGACGCCCGCAGCGGCATTTCCCCCGTGGAACAGGCCACCGAGGACCTGTTGCAAGAACTACAGCAGGAACGCCGGGTGGTTGAGGAGTTGCGCCAGGAAGCCGAGACCGCTAGGTCGGAAGCGGTGCGGCAGCAGCGGGAGCTCGATATCCAGTTGGCCGACGTGGAACTGGCCAAGGCGGATCTGGTGGAAGAATCGCGCCAGGAACTGCAGACCCGCATCGCCGGGATATTGGACCGGCTGGCCAGGGCCGAACGCTCGCTTGAAGCCTACGAATTAAGGCAGGACGCCGAAACGCGGGCCAGGGCCGAGACCGAGTCGATAAAGGAGATTCAGGCCCGCCGCGCCGAGGTCAAGGAGGTCCAACGGCAATTGGACTCGGCGGCGTGGTCGCCCATCGAGGTCGAAAGGGTCCCGTGGCAAGCCAGCCTGAAGGAAGGGGACCGGGTCTACATCCGCGGCATCGCCCAGCCGGTGGAGGTCATCTCCGCGGCCGACAGCCAGGACCGGGTCGAGGTGCTGCTGGGGACCATGCGGGCCAAGATCCCGGTGTACCAATTGGAGCGGCAGGCGGAGGGACACCCGGCGGCGGCGGCCCAGGGAGTCTACATGGACCGGGCCCGCCGAAAACCCGCAAACGCCGACCTGGACCTGCGCGGCCTGCGGGTGGACGAGGCGCTGAGCCGGGTGGATGAAGCCCTGAACGACGCCGCGTTGGATGGGGCCGCGTCGGTCCGGATCATCCACGGCAAGGGCACGGGAGCGCTGCGGCAAGCGATCAGGGAATACCTTGGCGGCCATCCATTAGTGATGTCGGCCCAGAGCGGCGAAGGTCCCGGCGGAGATGGGATCACGTTGGCCGAGCTGGAGTAGCTGGGCCGAGTTTGGATGATTGGATGGTGATAGATCGAGCGGTACCCTAATCGGTAACCACACTTGGCCAAGTGGGCTATATGCGGAATTCAAGAGCACCAACGTTTAAAGGTGAAATGACCTAGATCTTAATGTCCCCTTTTAAAGCCAAATATTTTCCGTTTCCGGTAGTCACATAGCTAAGTGTTGATAACTTTCCGAGGACTGCTAGTAATTCGGTTTCGTCAGGTTTTTTTGCCTCATATATACTGGCTAACCTATCACCGGCCCTTGCAAATTCGTCCGGGAAGGTTTCCAGCAACCCCACAATTCGATCTTGTCCTGATGCTATTTGGGCTACCCGTTGGTTAATCTCCCGATATACCTCCTTTGTAACAAGCATTACCAGTGCAAGACTCTCATCCCATTGTAAATTTAACATTCGCTGGGATTCGCCAAAAAATACGCTAAAGAAATACAACTTGTTTTCCATATCAGGCACTTGGGACATGCGATCAGCCGCGAATCGAAATTCGGATGCCAATCTCTTACGATTTTTTTCAGGCAGCACGAGCAAACTCCAGGTCACCAGATGCGGTGTCCCTTCCGGGCCAGGTATTTAATTTTTCGTTTTTTATGCTGGTCTCGATGGAATTTGAATCCCAGGCTAAGGCGCTCACCGTCGGATTTGATTCAATGGGCGCGAAATTGTCTAGTAAAGTGTCGTAATTAAGTGTAATTGCCTCGTGTCGGGGGTCGAGATAGACGTGTGACCATGTGGAGTCGCCAGTAATGCCAGCAAATGATAACTGGTTTTCCTCTTCGTCATAATTTGGTGGAAGTAATCGCGTCGGTGATTGTGTGATGACCTGATCTAAAAATTCGGAAAACCGCACGAAGCGTACGACTAAACCGAGGTCAAACGCATTCGCCAACCGTTTAAGGGAGTTAAGCGTACAGCCAGAATAATCGGGATTTTCCAGGCGAGAGACTTGTACCTGTTTCATGCCTTCCGCAGCGTCGCCAAGTTCTTCTTGAGACCAATTGTGATGCTCTCGAAGGGCTTTAATTTGAGCCGAAAGCATTTCTTGGACGTAATCGGCGACGAACTCACGCCGGAAATCCTTGTCGCAAATTAGTTCCTTCAACTGGGTTTTTTTAGTAGACATGTCGGAATCACCCGCCCTTTGCCGGTTAGAATGTCTAGCCTGCGTGCTAAAGCAGTATCCAAAATACCAGGAGGTCTGTAATTGTTATTCTTCTCTATACCACCGGCTAATAGCCAAATTTCTCTGCGCGTTTCGTTGCCATAACAAGCAAAGACTCGATATTGAATTCTATTCCCCTCCCACCGAATCGCAATCAAATCACTATGCTCGCCTTTCAAGATTTCATAGCGTGGATAAGTAAGGTGGCCTACGGCATTGGGCAATTCAAACAACGCAACCAGCTTCGATCTTATTTTGGTCCGCGTTTATTCCCGAAAAGAGCCGAGCCAGATGGATATCTGGTTCCTGTCCTGGTCATCTACGTAATCCCAAAAAGTCCAAGCTGGCATATGTATCTTAACACAAAATTGTTATAATACAACGAATAGTCAGTATAGCATTATTGTAATAGAATGTCCGGCGTATCGAATTAATGCACCGCTACTTTCCCTGGAAGCGGGCCTGGCGGCGTTCGGTGAAGGCCTTGATTCCCTCTTGAAAATCAGCGGTCAGGGATATGTCGGCAAAGGCCGCGGTCTCGGCGTCCAGTTGGGCCGGAAGGTCATTCTCCCAAGAGCTGTTGAACAACGCTTTTACCCGCGCGTAGGCCAACGTGGGGCCCTGGGCCAAACGGACCGCGGTCTCCATGGCGTGCCGGTGCAGCGCATCGTCCTCGACCACTTGATTGACCAACCCCATCTCCAAGGCCGCCTGGGCGCTGGTGGGCTGGCTGGCAAAGTACAGTTCCATGGCCCGGCTGGCTCCGATCAAGCGGGGCAGCAGATAAGTTGAGCCGCCGTCGGCTGGGGCTCCGATGTTGGCATAGGCCATCAGGAACCGGGCGCCGCGGGCCGCCACCCGGATGTCGCAGCTCAGAGTCAGGCTGAATCCGGCGCCGGCCGCGACCCCGTTGATGGCCGCCACCACCGGTTTTTCCAAGCGCCGCAACCCCAGAACAACCTTGTTGTGCAGGTCGTTGGCCAGCGCGCGGATGTACTCTTGGATTCCTTCCTGACCGCTCTTTTCCAGAGTCTCCATCAGGAATTTCAGGTCGGCGCCGGAGCAAAACCCTCCGCCGGCGCCGGTTAGGAGCACCGCACGGACATCAGGACGTTTACAAGACTCGATGGCCTCTCCAATCTCGGAAATCATATTTGGTGTCAGGGCGTTTCGGGACTCGGGGCGGTTCAGAGTGATGATGCCCACGCCGTCCATCTTCTCGAATGTAATCTCATTCGTGGTCATTTACACGCCCTCCATGTATTCAGAAATCTCTTCCAGACCAAAACCGGACACCGCGATCTCGGGGGCCCAAGTCATTTGGTCCGACGACCAGCGCACGGTGGCCCGGCGCTGGGCCGCGATGCCCAGGATGTTGTTGATCAGCCGCAGGGCATTGTCGTTCATGCGCACCGTGTTGGGTTTCAGTGGCGCGGCGAATCGGCCGTCCTTGATCAGATAGGAATCGCCGATGATGGTGCCGCTGAAGTCGCCGCTGGTGGTCCCGTTCACCGGGTAGGTGTACCAGATGCGGCCGATGTACACTCCGTCGCCCACCAGCCGCAGCAACTCTTCCTGGCTGTGGCCCCGGCCGCCTTCGATCACCAGGTTGCTGGACCTGGCGTTGGGTATGGAGCCGAAGTCACGGCCTCCGCCGTTTCGGGGCCGGAACCCGTTGCGCGGGGCGATGCTCCGCAGGGCGTCTGCCGGGGTGACTCCCAGCTTCTCCCGCCCCTTGGGGTCGTTCAATATGCGCTGATGATTGTAATAGTCGGCCAGCAGACCGGACAGCTTGCCACCTTGGATCAGTTCCGTGCGTCCGGTGGGCAGGCCCTCATCGGTGATGGACTTAGAACTGGGCAGGCCGGGCGCCGCTCCGTCGTCGTAGAGGTTGAAGTCTTCCGAGGCCACCAACTGGCCCAGCTTGCCCATGAAAGGGGAGGCCCCGGCGTAGAACATGTCCAGGGACAGTCCCGGCATCAGCACCCATTCCAGGATCTCGGCCACCGCTTGGGGGCCTAGCACCACGTTGTAGTCGCCGGACGGGATGCGCCGGCCGTCCATGGACTCGATGGCGTTGCGGGCCGCTTCCCCGGCGGCCTCTCCGGTAAAATCAGCAAGCCGGCTGCCCACGGACCACCCGCTTCCCTTGCTGGACCGGCTCTCGATCATGGCGGTGGCGAATGACATAACCAGCGTGTTCTGTTCGGTCTGCACCCTGGGGATATGGGTCGACGCGATGGCCATCCGGTCTTGGAGCATGACCACGTCCCCGCCCAGAATCAAGCCAAGCTCGGCCATCTTCTCCGCCGATCCGGCGAGCCCCATCAGGTCTTCCGATGACTGGAAGACGTCCAAGGCCCGGTCCATCATGCGCCAACCGGCATCGACCAGCCCCTTGCCTCCGATGCGCATCAATGCGGTGTCGTAATTGGCGAGTGGGGTGTCATCTTTCGAGTTTGGTTTCTGGGAAGAATCCAATTTGGGCAGCGAAACGAACTCGGCGTCGGCGACCGCTCCGGCCCGGGCTTTGTTCAAGGCCCGGCCGGCCCCTTCCACCGACAGGTCGGTGGGCTCGCTGCCAAAACCGGTCTTGATGCCATCCGGGGTGCGGAAAGTGGCCCGGATGCCTAGACCGTAGCCCTCGGTGGACTTGGGTTCTTCCACGCCGTTGCTGGGTATGTGGGAGGTGTAATTAAGCCGCACGGTGAGATTGGCCCCGGCGGAAGCAAAGACCTCGACCTCGGACACATCGGACTGGGACGAGGCGAACGCCAGTGCGTTCTTAACGGCGCGGCGCAGGTCGGCTACTGATAGCAATCTTTTTATTTACCTCTGGTCCATCGGCAGTATGAACGGCGTTGGCGGCTTATCCCTCATCTGCTGGCTCCGGCAAAGACAAAGCTTGATCAGGCTCGTCTGACCCGTCCTCAATCGCGTCCGGGATGCCCCGTTGCTTGCGGATCGCCTCGATGCGGGTCAGGGGCCGCTCCAGCGCCCGGCGTCTGGTGCCGGCCAATGACTCGAACCCGGACTGGGCCAGCTCGAAGCGCTTGCCGACCAGGTCCATCTGTTTCGTGAACCGGTCCCACTGCCGGTCGAAGCTGGCCAGTTCCAAAAGGATCTCGTCGGAAGCCTGTGCGATGGCGAAGTTGTCCAGGGCGTGACGGATGATGCTTAGGATGGCGAACAAGCTGATGGGCGAGCAGAGCACGACCCGGTTGCGGAGCGCTTCGGCCACCACTTCCGCCCCGTGCTGCTGGATGTAATGGAACATGGACTCGTTGGGGATGAAAACCAGCACGTAGTCCAAAGTATTATCGTCGGGGTTGATGTAGTCCCGGCCCACGACCTCCCGTGCCCGGTCCCGCACGTCGCGGATGAAGGCCCGGCTGTATTCCTCGGCCTCCTGTTCCGACTCCGCCTCAACGTACTTCATGTAGTTGGTGAGCGGGAATTTGGCGTCCATGTTCAGTTTCTTGTTGTCGGGCATCAATATGGTGAAGTCGGGCCTGGAGCGGCCGTCGGCAACGGTTGTTTGCTTCGTGTAGTTCACTGATTCCACGAAGCCGATCAGCCGGAAAACGTCCTCGGCCATGCGCTCGCCC
This sequence comes from Chloroflexota bacterium, assembly GCA_022562475.1. GTDB lineage: Bacteria > Chloroflexota > Dehalococcoidia > Lucifugimonadales > UBA3495 > UBA9611. The sequence goes on from JADFPD010000017.1 coordinate 21,895, forward strand.
CATTGGCCGCGCACCTGGGTGTTGGCCAGGATGTTCCGCAGGGCGGAGGAGCTGCTATTCAGGCTGGTGAGCATGGTCTCGAGACGCTCGGACTGCTTAGCCCGGTCCACGTTCAGGTTCTGGATGGCCTGGTTGACCCGGTCCATGCCCTGGCGAATCTCGCCTACCTGGTGGCCAAGGGCGGTGTCTTGGCTGCTGGAGCCCTGTTTGAGCAAACGAAACATCAGGAAAACGGCCAACCCAATGGACAACAGAGCAACTATGCCGACGACGATCAATGCTGCAGTCATGGTTCCCCCAGGTCCCGCCCGGCTAGCCGGGCCCGGTCAGGCGGGCGATGCCGCGCATGGTGGGCCCGCCGTTGCTCATCCGCTTGGCCTGCATGGGCTGGCCCTTGCCGCAGTTCGGTATGGGGTTGACCCGCAGGTCGTTGCCCACGGCATCGATGGACATGAAATAGTCCCGGCTGTCCGCGGTGATGCCGCCGTCCCGGTATAGCCGCCCCAACTGGCCGTTCTTGATCTCGTAGACCTTTACCGCGGTGATGCGGAAGTTCTCCCGCGACTCGGCGATGGACGGCGTCCAGTGTCCCGCGATGTAGTAGCCGTCCTCAACCTCGGAGATGATGCTCTCGGGGTCTTGCCGGCCGGGGCCGAAGATGGTGTTGGTCATGCGGATCAGGGGAACCAACTGGGCCTCGGTGGAACGGGCCGACCCGTTGGGCTCAACCCCCATGATGGCCGCCGTTTGACGGTTGTTCAAGAACTCCTCCAGCACGCCGTCCCTCAGGATATAGGCCCGGCGGGCCTGGGTGCCTTCATGGTCGTACTTGAACGAGCCGTAGCCTTCCATGGCCGGGTCCGAATAGGCGGTGACCAACGGCGAGGCGATCTGGTTGCCCAATTGGTTGTCCTGCAGGTCCTTGAGGAACCAAGACCTTCCGGCGTATCCGGTCTCGTACTTCAGCGCCCGGTCCAACTCCGATGGATGCCCCACCACTTCGTGGACGAGCAAGGTGTTGAAGTGGGGATCGGTGACTACGGTGACCTCTTTATCGGGAGGCTTCAAAGGCGGCGCGGCGGCAACCTCCACGGCGTCCGCGCCCAGCGTCCGGCAGAAGTCCATGAAGTTGGGCAAGACGATGGGTCCGCTGGTATAGCCTTCGGTCAACACCTCCCACCCACGCTGGTGGCCGGTGAAGTCGTACAGTTCAAAATTGCCGTGTTCGCCGGAGCAGATGGCGATGGCGAAACCCTCGGTCTGGGCGAAACTCTGGTCGATGTCCGCGCCGTCGGAGCTCAAGAATAGCTCCCGGAGCAGGAAGGTCGATGCCGAGCAGGCCGAGTAGACGATGCTGCTGCCCTGGCCCTGCATCGCTTTGCATGCGTCCGCGGCCATGGCAACGATCTCCGCCAGGGGGACCTGCCGGGGATCGCTCGTGTAGGTAGCGGGAACCGTTTCTTGGTGGATTGCTACCGGGGCAAGGTCGCTGGGGGTTAAACTGCCTCCCAGATGGGGGTACCGGCCCTTCATCCGGGATTTCTGTCTGGCGCTGGCGCGGGCCCGGCTATGGGCCTGTTTGATGCCGTCCCACACCACGTCTTCCAGGCGGTCAAGGTCGGCCGTGCCCAGGACCCGGCCGTAGTAGCCGGAAGAACTGGTGCGCCCTCCGGCGATGGCCCGGACGCCGAAGTCGAAGGTGTAGTCCTCGGAACTGCCCTTCTCCGCGCCGTTCTCAGCCACCGCCCCTTTCTCTTCCCGCACCTCGATGCGCAGGTCGCAGTACCGAAGGTCGGGCAATGTCTTGGCCTTTTCAGCAACCAGCGACTGAAGATTGGCCCGGAACCGGTCCAGGGACTCTACGGTGACGCCTATAGGCATGTTTCAACTCTCGTGAGCGAAACGGTTTTTGGAGAGATCAATCTCAAACGGATAAGAGTTCTCATTTTTCGCCAAATCGCCCTTCGTTCCGAAGCTTGGTTAGTTCTTCCGATGTCAATCCCAGGTCCACCTTACCTAAGGAATTACGCAATTGCTCCAAATGCTCCCGTCGGATGACTTCTCGAAGGGCTTCCTCGACGGTGTCCTGGATTCCCTTGGTGCCCAGCAGGCGCCGTGCGTCATCCAGCGAAGAGTCTTGGATAACTACTGTCCTCCGCATGCTATGCACCTCCACGCCGATCGCTCATTCCACATACTAAATATACCCATACATGATGCCGACAAAATTAGAATCGTCGGAGGTGTCAACGAGCCAGCGGCCTTCTGATTCAAGCAGCGAAATGAATAGACGGCCGCTAAGCCGCCCCGGACACTGCTTGGGCAACGGTCTGGGCGACCTGGCGGTCCAGGGACCAAGGGAGGACCTTCTCCGGGGTGGGCTCGGGGACCAGGGCCGCCAGGGCCGTCGCGGCCGCCAGCTTCATGCGGGTGGTCACCCTGGTGGCATGACAGTCCAGCGCCCCCCGGAATACGCCTGGGAAGACCAGGCTGTTGTTGACCTGGTTGGGGAAGTCGCTGCGGCCGGTGCCCACCACCGCCGCTCCGGCGGCGCGGGCATCGTCGGGCCAGATCTCCGGGATGGGATTGGCCATGGCGAACACGATGGAGTCTTTGGCCATGGATGAGACCATCTCCGGGCTTACGGCGCCGGCGGCGGAAAGACCGATGAACACGTCGGCCCCGCGCATGGCGTCGGCGATGCCGCCGTGGGTATTTTCTGGGTTGGTTGTCTCCAGCATGGCCGATTTTACCGAGGTTAGATCCGACCGGTTGCTCGAGATTATCCCGGTGCTGTCCACCAGGGTCACGTTGGTGGCGCCGTGGTCCAGTAGCAGTTTGGTGGAGGCGATGCCCCCGGCGCCGGCCCCGGCGAACACGAATTTGGTGTCTTCGATCTTGCGGCCGGTGACCAGCAGAGAGTTGATCACTCCCGCCAGCACGGCGATGGCTGTGCCGTGTTGATCGTCATGGAAGACCGGGATCCCCAGGTCCTGCAGCGCATCTTCGATGTCGAAGCAGCGCGGCGCGGCGATGTCTTCCAGATTGATGCCGCCAAAGCTGGGGGCCAAGACCCGCACTGTCTGGATGATGATGTCATTGTCCTGGGTGGCCAGACAGATGGGAAAGGCGTCGATGTCGGCCAGGCCCTTGAAGAGGATGGATTTGCCTTCCATGACCGGCATGGCCGCTTCCGGTCCGATGTTGCCCAAGCCCAACACGGCGGAGCCGTCAGTCACGATGGCCACGGTGTTGGCCCGGTTGGTCAGGTGGTAGGACTCGGATATGTCCGCGTGGATGGCCATGCAGACGGTGGCGACGCCGGGGGTGTAGGCGATGGACAGGTCGTCCAGCGTCTCAACTTTCATCTTCGGGGCGATGCTGACCTTGCCCCGGGTCTCCCGGTGACGGTCTACCGCTTCTTTCCCGTAGTCCCTGGGTTGTTCAGCCATGTTTACCTTTCTCCCAAACTATCTTCGGCTTTATGTCTCCAATCCCAACGCGAAATGGATGGCCGCGTCCACGGCCCGAAGTTTGTTGTCGCTTAAACCGGTGATCTGGCGTTGCAGGCTGACCCGGGGGACAGTAGTCATGCTGTCCAGATTTACCGCGCAAACAAGAGGCAAACCATCTTCTGGACCCAAAGGCACTTCTGCGGGGATACGCCTTATGCGGCGGGAAACCGGGGCGACCGTTACCAACTCACGGTGGGAATAGGCCTCGTCCCGCGATATCAACACCACTGGCCGGTGCCCAGTAGGCAACGGCAGGTCGGCCCACCAGACCTCGCCCCGTTTCATTTATTGAACTCCTCTTCCCACGAATCGTCGGGGTCGAAGGCAAAACGTGCTGCTGCCAGGGCCGACTCGAACTCTTCCGGCGTTTCCGGGTCGTCCAAGTAGCCTTGGATATATCGCGCGACATCTTCCTTTTCTTTCTCCCGGCGAAGATGCTCTTCCACCGTCCGCCGGAAGTATTCGCTGCGGCTGATGCCGGATGCCATGCGTTCTTTCTCGATGGCATCTAGGACTTCGTCAGGGAGGCTGATCGCTATTTTGGCCATGGTTACACCTATTGGAATACCCTAGTAATACCATGGTATGACAAAGGGCCACTGCTGGCAACAGTTTTACGCACTAGTGAGTCACTCCCCCGACCGAAGCGGAGGAGACCGGCTTGGCGTACTTGGCCAAGGTTTCTCGGTCGCTCCTAAATACGGAGCAACCGTAGTTCATAGTCATCTTCTAGACCCCCTAGGTTGTCGTTCTAGGTGTGTGTTTTGGCCGAACAGCAATCGGCCCTACCCGCGATAGTCATGGAACAAATTGCTGTCCTGTGCTATCCATACTGGTTATTTAGTCCCGGACACGCAAAGAGTCTCATTGGGGATGCTGATGCTGCCGTCCGCGGAAGCGTATTGCCCGACCGCCTGTGCCAGGTCGTGGCGGATTTTCGCCTGGATTTCTGAGGACTCTTGAGCGATGGCTGCGGCCAAGGGCCCGGCAATATCCAGCGTGAAGTTGGCATAGTCATCGCATGATGGTAATTCCAAAGTCGCTACTTTTCGCTCCGTTGTCACTCCAGTGAATCCGGAAGCAACGAACGCATTCTGCAATGCATCGGGGCCGGCCAGACCGAAGATGTCCGGCGCGCCAGGTGGAGGAGTGGGCAGGTCGATGTATTGCCGGACCACTTCACCGGCTAGGCGGAGCATGGGGACCTTGGCGGGCTCGCTCCAGACCGCCGCCACCATGCGGCCGCCGGGCTGCAGTAATCGGTATAGATTATCCAGAGCGGCCGATAGGTCCGGCAGGAACATCAAACCCCACCGACACAGAGCGGCGTCGAAGGAGGCCTCCGGGAAGTCGAGTTGCTCGGCATCCATCTCTCGGAATTCGACGTTTGTCTCGCCCAGGTCCTTGCCCCGGCGCTGGGCGATCTCCAGCATCTGAGGGGATTGGTCGGTGGCGACGACGCGGCCCGTTTGGCCGACCGCGCGGGCCGCGGTAAATGCCGGTTCGCCGATGCCGGTAGCCACGTCCAAGACCCGGTGGCCCGGTTTAATGGCGGCCGAGGAAATCATGTGGTCACTTATGCTCTGGAAGCCCTTCTCGATTGCTGGCCACCACCGGTCCCAAGCGGCGGCCACGCCGTCCCAAGTCTGTACCTGTCGTGATTTGTATTGGGCGTGGTCGAGACCGTTGGTGCTCATTTGCAACTCCTTTTAGTGGGTTACCGCCCCTTGCGACGCGGATGAGACCAATTTGGCGTATTTGGCCAGGGCCCCGGTGGTGTAGTTCGGCGGACGGGGCTGCCACTTGCTCTGCCGGTCGGTTAGTTCTTCTTCGCTTAATTTCACGTTCAACTGGCGGCCTGGGATGTCCAGCGTTACTATGTCGCCTTCGTGCAACAGCGCTATCGGTCCGCCCACCGCTGCTTCAGGGGCCACGTGACCTACCATGGGACCATGGGAGGCGCCGGAGAAACGGCCGTCGGTGACCAAGGCAACGTCGTCGCCCAGTCCCTGTCCCACCAGGGCGGCTGTGACGGACAGCATCTCTTGCATGCCCGGCCCACCCTTGGGGCCTTCGTAGCGGATGATGACGATGTCTCCAGGCTTGATATCGCCCCGTTGTATGGCCTGAAAAGCGGCCGGCTCCTGGTCAAAGACCCTGGCCGGGCCTTCGAAGACCTTTTCCTGATGCCCGGCGACCTTGATCACGGCGCCGTCTGGGGCCAGGTTGCCCCGTAGGATGGCCAAGCCGCCGGTGGGGCTGCGGGGCGCGTCGATCTGGTAAACCACCGGTTGGTCTTCGATGGTCTCCACGGCCTCCACGTTCTCCCGCAGGGTCTTGCCGGTAACCGTCATGGCGTCGCCGTGGAGCAGGCCCGCGTTCAGGAGCCGCTTCATGACCAGAGCGATGCCGCCGTAACGGTTGAGGTCGGACATGACGTATTTTCCGGCCGGTTTCATATCGGCGATGTATGGGGTTTTGCGGCTTATTCGGTCGAAGTCGTCCAGGGTCAATACGATATCAACCTCCCGGGCGATGGCGATCAGGTGCAGAACTGAATTGGTGGACCCGCCCATGGACACGGCCACGGTGATGGCGTTCTCAAAGGCCTGCATGGTCAGGATGTCACGGGGCCGCACATCTTCTTCCAAGAGACGCATCAGCGTCCGCCCCACGTCCCGGGCCTCGCCCAGTTTGCGGGGGTCGATGGCCGGGGTGGATGCGTCGCCGGGGAGGGACATGCCCAATACTTCGATGCTGGTGGACATGGTGTTGGCGGTGAACAAGCCGGCGCAGGAACCCTCGCCGGGACAGGCCACGCATTCCAGCTCCGTGAGGTCTTCTAGGCTTATGTCACCCGTGGCGTAGGCGCCCACAGCCTCAAACACGTCTTGGATATTTACGTCTTTGCCCCGGAACTGGCCGGGCATGATGGTCCCACCGTACATGAATATCGACGGCACATTTAATCGGGCCATGGCCATCAGACACCCGGGCATGTTCTTGTCGCAACCGGCGATGGTAATCAGCCCGTCCATGCGCTCGCCGAAGGTGACCAGCTCGATGGAGTCGGCAATGACCTCCCGGCTTACCAGAGAGGTTTTCATACCTTCGGTGCCCATGGAGATTCCGTCGCTCACCGTGATGGTGCCGAATTCAAAGGGAACGCCGTCCGCGGCGCGCACGCCCTCTTTGGCCGCCTGGGCGAACCGGTCTAGGTGCACGTTGCAGGGCGTGACGTCGCTGGCCAGGTTGGCGATGGCGACGAATGGCTTCTTGATGTCCTCTTGGGTCAGGCCCATGGCCATCAGCATGGCCCGTGCCGGCGCTCGATGAGGGCCGTCAATCAACTCATTGCTGCGGTGCTTCATATGGGCGGGCCTGGTGGTTGTCGCCACTGGGTCATCTCCTGGGAGTCGAAAAATCACCGAATGATATTTTGATACGCGCCGGTCTGTGGTATCGCGTAATTGAACAATTATAAGTGCCTATACTAAGTGGATACAAGACGGCTGCGATGTGAAGCAACCGCAGGCACGAAACAGGGGTTGCGTCCCTACCGGATTTTGATTACGCTGATGTTTGCTTAAAATCAGGTGTAGTCAGGAGAGGCTGCCATGTTTAACCCCTTAGGTTGGATCAAACCAGGAATCGCGCAAGCTCATTGTGATATCCCGTGCGGTATCTACGACCCCGTCTCGGCCAAGATGGCCGCCCAGACCGTCCAGAAGATGGTGTTGCGCATACAGGCGTTGGAGCGCCCTAGCGACGGCGACGCTGCCGGTTTCGCGGACTATGCCAACAAGATCGCCCGGTATGTAAGGGTAAAAGATGAGCATGCTGAGATCTGCAAAAAAGAACTCAGCATCCTTTGGGCCGATTACGGATGGCCGAACGCGCCGGCGGATTTCGACCTGCACGGGACCTTCAACGCCGCACTGAAGCTGGCCGGCCAGTGCAAGCAGAACATTGATATGGCGAAGTGCGAAGAACTGGTGGCCACCTGCGATAGGATCGCCACGGTATTTTGGGGCACCAAGGGTGAGACGTACAGCGACCCCCACTCCGCAGCCAGGTACGGAACGTAAGCCGGACTCGTTTCTTCTCGATTAAGAGACAAACTCTCGGTGAATGAAAAGGCTCCCCGATTCCGGGGAGCCTTTTTTCGTTGAGTTTCTCGTTATCCTACCGAAGGCTGCTGAGGGCTGTCGAAACCTTGGCGATGGTGGCGTCGATGTCGGCTTCGGTATGGGCGGTGGAGACGAAACCGGCCTCGAATTGGGAGGGGGCGATGTAGACGCCCTGTTCCTGCACGGCGTGGAAGTAACGGCCGTACATCTTCGTGTCCGAACCCTCCGCGTCGGCCAATCCCGCCACGGGTCCCGGGTTGAAGAATCCGGTGAACATGGAGCCGACCCGGTTGATGGTGGAAGGTATCTCCACATCCTGAAAGGCTTTGGTCAGGCCGTCGGTCAACCGCTGGGTCAGCGTCTCCAGGCGCTCGTAGGTTCCCGGTTTTTCCAGTTCGGTCAAGGTTGCGATGCCGGCATTCACCGCCAGCGGGTTGCCGGACAACGTGCCCGCCTGATACATGGGACCCAAGGGCGCCACCATCTCCATCACGTCTTTCGGGCCTCCGTAGGCGCCCACCGGCAGCCCGCCGCCGATGATCTTGCCCAAGGTGGTGATGTCCGGGGTTATGCCGTAGAGGCCCTGGGCGCCGTTGGGCCCGACGCGGAACCCGGTGATAACTTCGTCGAAGATCAGCAGCGCGCCGTTGTCTTGGGTTATCTCCCGCAAGGACTCCAAGAATCCCGAGGCGGGTGGGACCACCCCCATATTGCCCGCCACCGGTTCGATTATGATGGCGGCGATCGCGCCGGGATTGGCCTCGAAGAATCTTTCAACCGACTCGATGTCGTTGTAGTCGGCGACGAGGGTCTCGCTGGCGTAGGACTCGGGCACCCCGGCGCTGGTGGGGATGCCGTAGGTCAGCGCCCCCGAACCGGCCTTGACCAGCAGGCCGTCGGCGTGGCCGTGGTAACAGCCGGCGAACTTGATGATCTTGTCGCGGCCGGTGAAGGCCCGGGCAAGCCGGATGGCGCTCATGCAGGCCTCGGTGCCCGAGCTGACCAGCCGGACCGATTCCACCGAAGGCAGGCTGCCGCAGATCATCTTTGCCAGTTCGACTTCTTGCTCCACGGGGGCGCCGAAGCTGGTGCCGCTCTCGACGGTCTTTTTTAGAGCCTCGACGACCGAGGGGTGGGAGTGTCCCAGGACCAATGGTCCCCAGGAGCCCAGGTAGTCGATGTATTCGTTGCCGTCCACGTCCCAGACCCGCGCCCCCTGGCCCCGGGCGATGAAGGGAGGCGTGCCGCCCACGGCCTTGAACGAGCGGACCGGGCTGTTAACTCCGCCGGGGATGTATTTCTGGGCCTCGGCGAATAGTGCTTCCGATTTGCTAAGTTGCATTTCTGTTCCTGATTCAAGTTGGCGTATCTATGTCCCTAAAATAGGTCCCGGACCCTTCGGTAGGTGCGCTCTGATCGGCGGCGAATGCCTCCGATGTCGATCCGGTGCATTCCGTCGTCAATCCGATACAGAACTCGAAACCGTCCTACACGGAGTCTAAAAATATTTCCTTCTATTTGGACAGCGCCGACTGGGCGCGGAGTACCAGCCAATGCTTCAATGGCGGCAACTATCCTGGGAAAATCGTTTGCGGGGATTGAGTTTAACTCTCGTTCCACGCGGCGGCTACGCAGTCGGACTTCATACAGGCGGCTACCCGCCACGCTCATAGTCCTTCAGGCTGATTGCTTCATCACCACTTTCCTCAGCCTCTCGCATCGTGAGAATGTCTTCCAGGTCATCTGGGGATTGCATGAGCCCTTCGAATCTTTCGAAATCCACGATTAATTCCCATCGGTCCCGAAAACCGCAGAGCACATCCTTTAGCGGAATCCCATATTTTCTGATACCGCTGTCCAAGTCCAGGTCCCGAGGCGAGCCTTTGGGCGGATTGTTGGCATATTTATCGAAAATTATGGACGGAAATATCCAAGCGCACTTTGGGTCCCCTCCTTCAAATTCAACCCCGATAATGATGAAATTCTTGCGGGGTTCTAAGTGGCCCATCTGGAACCAGCGCGGGGATTTGCCGCCTGCGCTTCCGGCGGCTTGCACTTGAATCTCGATCATAGCGCCTGCGGCGGAACGGACGAGCGCATCGACCCCTTCTTTAACTAGAGGAATGTAAGAAATTACGCCGCGTTTCAGAAGTTCGCCGAACACGTACAGCTCTCCCCGTTCCCCAGCAAGCCGTTTATCCACCGTTCTACTACTCATCCTTCTACTCCGCCTCTTTCAGCCAGCGCGCCACTTCCTTGGCGTGGTAGGTGAGGATGGTGTCGGCCCCGGCGCGTTTGATGGAGGTCAGTATCTCCATGGTCACGGTCTTTTCGTCGATCCAGCCATGTTGGGCGGCGGCTTTCACCA
>JADFPD010000018.1 GCA_022562475.1 Chloroflexota bacterium
GGACGCAAGAAGCCATCACCGGAGCGGTGCCCATCTTAGAGCCGGTGACACTGCTTGCTTACATCGCCGCCATCACGGAGCGGGTGCGGTTGGGCACGTCGGTGATCGTGGCTCCCCTGCGCAACCCGATTCAATTGGCCAAGAGCTTGAGTAGCCTGGACAACATGAGCAAAGGCCGGCTGATCGTTGGACTGGGCTTGGGGGGCAACCCAAGCGACATACCGCCCTTCGGCATCTCTCCGGAGAAACGGGTGCGCCGGTTCACCGAGATCATCAACGTCATGAAAGCCCTCTGGACCCAATCCGAGGCCCATTTCCAGGGCGAGTTCTGGCAGCTTGACGGCCTCAAGATGGAGCCCAAACCCCTTCAGAAGCCCCACCCTCCCATCTGGCTGGGGGCCCGGCACACCAACGCCCTCAGACGGGCGGTCAAGCACGGCGACGGCTGGATGGGCGCCGGTTCGTCCACCACCGAGAGTTTCGTCACGGCGGTCGGCCAGACCAAGATGTACCTGGAGGAAGCGGGTCGAGACCCCAGCTCTTTCACCATCTCCAAGCGGGTCTACGTGGCGGTGGACGGTGACGAAAACCGGGCTGAAAGGCGCCTTAGGGAATGGTTCGGCAAGCGGTACGGCAACGCCGACATGGCCTCCCAGGTGGCGGTCTGGGGCTCCACGGCCAAAGTCACTGAAGAACTGGCCAAGGTCACCGGAGCCGGAGCGGAGATGGTGCTGCTCAATCCCGCCTTCGACGACATGGAGCACCTGGAGGTCCTGGCGGAAGAGGTAATTCCGAACCTGTAGGCCGGTCTCCGTCTGCCAAATTTCTCGTAGGCGCGGGTTTTTAACCCGCTACCTTAAGCAACGGTCAATCCCTGTCCTCGAACGACGAACTGCGTTGGCCGCGGCCCATCGGACAGAACCATGACTGATGCGCGCCCTTCGACGGAGCTAAGGACGAACGATGTTTGTGTCTCGTCCTACCTGCCCTGGTTCCGTTCGTGGTGAGCCCGTCGAACCACCCCTCCGCACAAGCCATGGCACCCATGGAGCCACGGCCCCTTCCCCTACCTGCGCCCCGTGAACTAGAATAGCCTGCATTCGGGCACAGGTTAGAAGTGCACTATCTCGTAAAGATGGCCCATGTTGACGCAGCGCCCAAGATCGACCTGATTCCGGTAATAACCGCATGCTAGAATCTCGGTCCGTTCGTGACATCGGCCGGTCTTTCATCGGCCGGCAGCGCGAGATTGCCCTATTGGAAGCGGCCTTGATGGAGGCCCTAAATGGGCGTGCGCAGATTGTTATGTTGGCCGGCGAACCGGGTATCGGCAAGACACGCACCGCTGTGGAGCTTGCAGCCCACGCTGAGAAGCAGGGCGCCCAAGTTTTCTGGGGCCGTTGCCATGAGGACCAAGGAGCGCCGCCTTATTGGCCCTGGGTCCAATCTATCCGCGCACACGTTCAGAACGATTCCGCCGCGCGGCTGACTGATGAAATGGGGCCCGGCGCTGCGGTCATTGCCGAGATCGTTCCCGAGATTCTCCTCAAAATAGATGACTTGGATGCTCCACCGGCCCTCGAACCGGAACAGGCCCGCTTTCGTTTGTTCGATTCCATCACCACCTTCTTGAAGAACGCGGCCGGTAATCAGCCCCTGGTCCTGGTACTAGACGACCTCCAGTGGGCCGACCGGTCTTCCCTGCAACTGTTGCAGTTCCTGGTCCGGGAGTTGGCGCCTCCTCAGTCGGTACGGCTGCTGCTGGTTGGCTGTTACCGGGACGTGGAGCTGTCCAGGCAACCCGAGCTTTCCGAAACTTTGGCCCAGCTTTCCCGTTCGGCGGGCGGCGGATTCCAGCGCGTCATCCTTGGAGGATTGAGCCGGGAAGACACAACCAGATTCATTGAATCTAGCGCTGGTTTCAAGCCCACCGGCGGCTTGGCCAAAGCGCTTTTCTCCCGCACCGAGGGCAATCCGTTCTTCATAACCGAAGTCATTAGACTGCTGGAGGAAAGCGGCGAGCTGACCATCGGCCACACCGGCGCACCATCAGGGCTGAAGATACCCGAGGGTGTCCGGGACGTGATCGGGCAGCGTCTCAACGGGCTATCGGAGCAATGCAACCAGATATTGACTACCGCATCGGTGATCGGGAGGGTGTTTGATGTTCGGTTACTGCAAGATCTAAGCGACGGCTTGTCCGAAGACCAGTTGCAAGGAGCCTTGGAGGAGGCTACGTCTTTCCATCTGATCGAGGGTGTGACGGGCCATACGGACCGGCGCCAGTTCAGCCACTCCCTTATTCAGCAGGCGCTGACAGAGTGTTTGACCGCCAACCGGAAGGCGCAACTGCACGCGAAGGTCGCCGAGGCCCTGGAAACACACTACGGGAATGACGCTGAGGCACACGCCGTCGAGTTGGCGCACCATTTCGCCGAGTCCCAAAGCTCAACCGGCCCGGACCAACTGGTCCATTACTCCTTGCTGGCCGGCGGGCAGGCCCTTGCGACCTATGCAAATGAAGACGCGATCGCCCATTTTGAAACAGGGTTGGTTGCGCGGGATATACCCCTGACCGGAACGGAGACGGCCGCAGACGATGAGGCCGCAGCCCTGCTGTTTGGCCTGGCCCGGGCCCGGTCCGCAGCCGGCGCAGGGCATGAACTTGAGGCTGCGTTCGTCGCTATCAGCCGCGCTTTCGAGTACTACGCTGAGGCAGGGAATGTGGCCCAAGCGGTGGCTGCGGCGGAGTTCTTGATCGGGGTCCCCGCCTACCGTATCGGGGGGCTCGCCGAGCTCATGGCGAGGGCTCTGAGCCTGGTCCCCCCTGATTCTCACGAGGCTGGCCGCCTCCTCTCCCGCTACGGCGGTATCCTTGGGGCTGCGGAGGGCGACTACGACGGAGCTCAACGGGCTTTGGGTCAGGCGATCACCATCGCTGAGCGTGAGGGAGACGTGGCTTTGGAAGTACAAACCCTTAGTTATTCCACTCTTGTAAGTGGGCTACACCTCCACCGGCAAGAGAGCGTGGACTACGGGCTCCAGGCCATTGGGCTGACCACTGGTGATGAAACTCGCTTTGATGAACTGCTATCCCGCTTTTTTATCACGACGAGTTTACTTAGTATGGGCAATCTTGAAGCGGCACGGCAGCACGCTTCGGTATTGAGAGACCTGGCGGTGATGCGAAGCGCCCCCCGGCTGCTCGCCAGCAATGGGTTCGCGCCGATCCTTTACCTCTCGTGCCTTGAAGGCGACTGGAACGCGGGCCTTGAGCATAGCGATCAAGGCCTGAAGCTGTCACCCTTAAATGTAAATCTACTTTTCACCCGGTCTCTTTTGGAGTATGAAACCGGGAATTCAGGCCAAGGAGAGATTTACTTAGAGCGGTCCGTCGAGGCGCTCCAGCGGGCCGGGCCAGACAGATTGGCAACGTCTGGGAAGGTGTCCATGGCCATTGCCGCAATAGCCCGCATCACTGGCGTCCCTGGACGGTTGGAATTAGCCGAGTCAGCCGCCAACACGGTTCTTTCGGACCGATCGGTAAGCCCCATTTACGCTATTAACGCCAGGGCCGCGTTGGCATTGCTGTCCGTACATAAGGGAGACCTATCCGTAGCGGAGGAGCAATTTGCTTGTCTTCAGGGGCACCGAGGCACCATGATTTGGTCGGTGTCATCGGTCGACCGCTTGCTCGGTTTGCTGGCCCAGACTGTGGGCAACCTGGACCAGGCAGTGGTTCACTTCGAAGAAGCCTTAACTTTCTGCCTCGGAGCCGGCTACCGGCCTGAACTGGCCTGGGCCTACTGCGACTATGCCGATACCCTGCTGGTCCGCAAGAAAAAGGGAGACCGCAGCAATGCCAAGGCCCTACTGCACGAATCCCTGGCTATCTCCAGCGAGCTGGGAATGCAGCCTTTGATGGAGCGAGTCATCGGCCGGTTGGACCAGTTTCAGCCATCAACACCATCCGTGTATCCCGCAGGCCTCTCCGAAAGAGAGGTTGAAGTGCTCCATCTCCTGGCGGCGGGCAAAAGCAACGCCGTTATGGCGGCGGAGTTGGTCTTAAGCATCAGGACGGTGGAGCGCCACATCGCGAATATCTACAGTAAGACCCACTCGCACAGCAGGGCCGAAGCCACTGCATTCGCCTTTACCAGCGGGCTGATCTCCAGCCAATAAATACTGGGTATTCCCCGCCATCCACGACTATATTCCCTCCTGTTTCCCGCTTTTTCTCCCCTTTGATATCCGTCTACCCAGCGTGATTGATTGGGTATTTCCACGGATGGCCTGTGATCGCCACTTCGGTAGCGTCTTCGGCGCTGGGTGATTTGCAGGACGCCACCAGTGTCGCCCGGCGGACGCCCGGCAATTCACATCACATTGAGGAGGAGGAGAAATCATGGCGATAGGAAAGAGGTCATCTTTACTGGCCGTCCTGGCATTGGCGTTGATCTTGGCCGCGATCTTTACGCATACAACTTCGGCTACCGCGGGCAACGAGCGCATCTGTAGCGATGAAACAATCAGTTCGGGCACGTTCTCCAAGGTGATCGTCGGAGCCGGAACGTCATGTACGTTGGAGGGTAGCGTCGTCGTCGAAGGCGATGTGCTGGCCGATGGAGCGATTGACGTAACCATTTCTGGAATACGCGTAGAAGGGAATATTGAAATCAAGAATTCGTCGGGAACCCTTCTCTTCATCATTGGTTCTGACATACTTGGGAACCTCAAACTGAACCACAACACCGTTAACCCTGGCCCAGGTGATCTCGCAATCATAGGAAATACGATCGGGGGGAACGTTGAAACAAAGCGAAATTCCGTTGCAGATACCATTTTCATAGGAGCCTGCCCAACTAGAGGAAACGTCATTGGTGGCAACGTTACTATGGAAAACAATACGGTGGATGATATCCAGCTTGCTTGTAACGATATAGATGGCAACGTTGCAATCAAGGCAAATACGGCGAGTACTGACGTCAGGTCGCCCGGAAATTCGGTTGGCGGAAACTACACGATTACCAACAACAGCTCCACGAGAAGGTTCGTCGTGGGGTCGTTCATTGCGGTTCGTGGCGCGGAGCTACCGGCCAACACCATCCAGGGCAACCTGGTAGTGAAGGGCAATACCAACACGTTGGCCAGCGTCATCGTCGGTTCTGATCCGGGCCTAGATGACGGAAACACCGTATCGGGCAACCTCACCATAAAGAACAATTCGGCGGCTGATGAAGTCTTCGTCAAAGCCAATGCGGTGGATGGCAACCTGAAATGCACGGGCAATGACCCTGGTCCCACGTTGGCCGGCAACACCGTTGGTGGGAAATTGGACTGCGCTGATTAGGATTCAGCAACTGAAGCAAACTGGACTTCAGTCATAGCGTTTGCGGGTGCACCAGAAACAATGCTTAAAGATGTTCCAGGGAGCATCATTGTGTGCACCCTGGGACATCCAAATTGATGCCAAAGCGGGTACCTGGCGCGGCACTCCTGCCCCTCCTTGATTCCCACTTCTTCCCAGCCAACCCTGCTTGGGCTAGAATAGCCTCCAATCAGAACCTAGGTAGACTCAAGATTGGGGGAGACCATGTCGGGAATATGGCCCGGTGAGACACAGTGCGTAGTGCTTCTGGGATTCGACGTGGACGGTGTGTCGTCCTGGTTGAACCGCGACCCGTCATATGCGGACCACCCCAGCCTGATGTCCATGGCAGAGTACGGCCCATCGGTGGCCACGCCCCGCATCCTGGACATACTCGACGCTCATTCCATCCCGGCCAGCTTCTACGTGCCGGGCTATGTGGCGGAGACCCACGAAGACATGGTCCACGAGATCGCCAGCCGCGGCCACGAGATCGCCCACCACGGCTACATGCACGAGCCACCGTCCACCCTCACCCGCGAGCAAGAGAACGACGTTATCGAATCGGGAATCCGCATCCTGAGCGGAATCACCGGCGAGAAACCCCTGGGCTACCGCTCGCCAAGCTGGGAGCTGAGCGAACATTCGCTTGAGATACTGACCGACCACGGCTTCATCTACGACAGCAGCCTGATGGGGGACGACGCACCCTATATCGTCGATTCCCCGGCCAACGGCAAGACCATCGTTGAACTGCCCATCCACTGGCTGCTGGACGACGCGCCGAACTTTGTCTATGCGCCGGTGGCCAACCGGCTGGGACCGATGCGCAACCCCGACGAGGTCTACGGGACCTGGGCCGCCGAATTCGAGGGTCTCTACCGCTACGGCCGGGCCTTCACGCTAACAATGCACCCTCAGTACATCGGCCGTCCGGGCCGGCTGCTGATGCTGGAGCGGCTCATCGAGCATATAAAGTCCTTCCCAAACGTCGAGTTCATGCGGGCCATCGACGTGGCCAAGATGTGGCTATAAAGAGCAAACAGTTCACAGTCATCAACCTTCGGCTTTGGAAATACCTTGCCAATACGTTCCATCAGACTTAATATGTGCGCATATTCGCCTTTGCCAGCGCCTGTAGGAGTAAGACATGCCTAAGGTACACGACCGCGGCGGTTGGCCCAACGATGACCCCATCGACCATTCCGAACACGAGATGGAGGAATGGGAACGCCAGGTTGACGCGCTGAACGGCGTGCTCGGCGATAAGGGACTAAAGAACACCGACCAGTTGCGCCGGGCCATCGAGAGTCTGGACCTGGCGACCTACGAGTCGTTGGCTTACTACGAGAAGTGGACGGCCGCCATGGAGATGCTTCTGGTGGAGCAGGGCATCATGACCTCGGAAGAGATCGACGCCAAGGTAGCCGTGCTGAAAGAGGGTCAGAAGTAACCGTGGCCGGCGACGCGACAGCAAGATTCAAGGTCGGTGACCAGGTGCGCATCAGGGTGGGCGTGCCACCGACCCATTTCCGGACCCCGGAATACATCCAGGGCAAGCAGGGCATGATCGACACACTATGGGGCGCGTTCCCAAACCCTGAGTCCCTCGCCTACGGCGGCGACGGGCTCCCGGCCCAACCGCTGTACCAGGTAGCATTCGCCCAGACCGACCTCTGGAGGGACTACAAGGGACCCGCCACCGATACGCTCCTCATCGACATCTACGAAAACTGGCTGGAAAATATTTAGGCCCTTGTTAGGGCAGGAGACGACCCCATGGCCGAGAACGGACACGGACACGGAGACAACGCCGAGTATTACTCCCTGCGGGCGGCGGCGATGCAGGCCTTATTGATTGAGAAGGGCGTCTGCACGCTGGACGACATCATGACCATGGCCGATAAGATCGACTCCCGCTCGCCGGAGGACGGCGCCAAGATTCTGGCCCATGCCTGGGCCGACCCTGAGTACAAGAAGCGCCTATTGGCTAACGCCGAAGCGGCCTTCTTGGAACTTGGTTACGACCTCCCCGAGACGTCGCCCAAGATCACGGTCGTGGAGAACACGGACGAGGTCCACAACATGGCGGTTTGCACGCTGTGTTCCTGCTTCCCCAGGGCCATCATCGGCCGGCCCCCCGCCTGGTACAAAGAGTTGGCCTACCGCTCGAAAGTGGTCGCCGACCCCAGGGGCGTGCTCCAAGAGTTCGGTACTGAGCTTGATGAAGGGGTCCAAGTGCGTGTCATCGACAGCAGCGCCGATTACCGTTATTTGATCCTCCCCAAGCGGCCCGCCGGCACCGAGGGCATGAGCGAGGAACAACTGGCAAAGTTGATCACCCAAGAAAGCATGATCGGCGTCGGTCTGGCTTTGGCCCCTGAGAGCATCCCCACTAGCTAGACCCACGCATCGCTGGAACAAAAAGCCCCGACCTTTTTCGAAAGGACGGGGCTTTCTTTTCTCTCTTAGTGTCAGATCAATCGTGCAGGTCAAGCATCTGTTGGGGGATGTCGCCGAGCAGCGCTTCCACGCCGGGCATGGCCGAGTCGTCGCCCAGCCCGATGTGCAGCGGCGTGATCGAGATGCAGTTGTTCTTCAGCGCGGCGATATCGCTGTCCGGAGCGTGGGTCTCATTGATGGATTTGTTCCGTGAGATCCAATACCGTATCTCCGGCCCCACATTTTCGGCCCGGACGTTCTCTCCCCATGACCGGCCCCCCATGCGGGTAACCCGGACTCCGGCCACCTGGGACATCTCAATCTTGGGGATGTTTACGTTCAGAAACAGCGTGTTCCCGGAATAGTCCTTGAACTTCCCGGCCAGCGGTTTCAGGAGCTTCTCGGCTATGTCGTACTTGGTGTTGGTCACCGCGGCCACCGAGATGGCGATGGTGTTGATGCCCCGGATGAAACCCTGGACCGCGCCGCCCACCGTCCCGGAAACCATGACGTCCCAACCCACATTTGAGCCGGCGTTGATCCCGGAGACCACCAGGTCCACGTCTTTGACCAGGGTCTCCAGGGCTATGATGCAGCTATCGCCGGGGGTGCCTTCCACCGAGAATGCGCTGACTGGATAAAGGCCGTCCTCCACGGCTTGAAACTCTCGGTCAACAGCCCATTCGCCCGCTTTGACCGGAGCATGGAGGGTCAGGCTGGCGCCCACACCGCTCTGTTGCCGGTCGGGCGCAACCACGACCACCTCCCCGACCTGCCGCAGCGCCCGGACCGCCGCCCAGATGCCTGGAGCGGTGATTCCATCGTCGTTTATCACCAGTATCTTCATGTTTCTCGCAACGCCCATGGAGTCTATTTACAGATATTGGGCGACGCTAGATATCTTATCAGGCGGGTTATTTAAACACAAAAGTAGCGGCGCAGCAGTGCCGTGCCCCTACTTGGAGGCCACTGTTCTGTCACCCCGAGTGCAGCAAGGGGTCTCTTTGTTCTCGAGCTGTTCCTATCGCCGGCAATGAGATTCATTCCCGGCGCGTCGGGGGCACTCCTTAGAATGACCGAAGAAGATGGCGGGTGATCTAAATCCAAAAGTGTAGGAGCACGGCAGTGCTCTGCTCCTGCACCTTTGGAATCGGCTTATCGATCAGCTGCGGTTCTCGCACGATGCACGGCATCGGCAATGACTTCCTTGGACCACTCCTCAGGAGGCAAATCTAAGCGCTCATTATGACGCTCCACGAGCTCCTGTAGGCCGCCCGGAGGTCGGACACCGCCTGCTTGGCACTCAAGGCAAAAACCGATAGCTGACCCTTCGCGGGAGTCTCTGAAGTTGGCCAAACTCTCTTGATGCAGTCTGAGGGCTTGCTCATGATCGCCTTGCAGCCAGGCCACGGTCCCAAGCCCGGCCAGGGCACAAGCGAGCCCGGTAAGGTCGTTAAGTTCCCGGAACAGGGGCAAACTCTCCCTGTAGTGCGACCCTGCTTTGTCGTACTCGGCTTCGTCCAAGGCGCGTGCTCCTAGCGAAAGGAGAAGGTAAGCCACAAACCACTGGCTACCAGGCTTACGAGCCAAGGCCAAGGCCTGCTCAAACAGGGCGTTGGCATGTTGATTGTCCCCGCGCGATACGGCCGCCGAACCTTGGAACCTATAAGTTATGGCCATAAATGTGTCGATCAACGGGGTGTGCTCAGCGCCTTCCAGAAGGGGCCCAACGTTCGCAAAGCACTTCGACATGCGTTCGAATTCACCCTCGAACCAGGCCATTATGCCCTCTATCCACAGCACCTCCACTGTTCCTTCTTTCCATTCCGCTTCCTGGCACAGGCGCAAGCTCTCCTCCAGCCATCCATAGAGTCGCTCGTAGTCCTTGAGCTTCTTCCCGTGAAGCATGGCAGCCCTGGCAAGTCCGGTGGCTCTCACTGTGGGGGACGCATCACCGCCATGGAGCACGGCCCGCTCCAGCCAGTCCTGCCCGTCGCTAACGTGGCGGTGGGCAATCCAGAACCACGTGAGCGGGGATGCTATCCTTAACGCAGTCTCTCTCTTGTCTGACTCCAGAGCCCACCCCATTGCGGCCCGGAAGTTGTCGTAATCTCTTTCTAACCGGTTCAGCCAAATCACCTGTCTCGAAGTGAACAGTTCCGGTCCGGCCGTCTCTGCCATGGCCAAGAAGAAGGCGGCATGGCGGCCGCGCACATCTTCGGTCCGTCCGGTCTCGGCCAGCCTTTCCGTACCGTACAGACGCAGGGTTTCCAATAGTTTGTAGCAAGCCTCTCCCCGCGGTCCTTCCTCGACCACCACCAGTGACTTGTCAACGAGCTGAGAGAGCAGGTCCAGCACATCGTATCTATCCAGGCCGTCTCCTGAGCAGACCTCCTCAGCCGCTTCAAGGGTGAATCCGCCGCGGAACACCGACAACTGATCAAACAGCAGGCACTCCGGTCCCGAAAGGAGTTGATAGCTCCACTCGACGGTGGCACGCAGGGTCTGATGCCTGGGAAGGTCCGTGCGGCGTCCTCTCGTGAGGAGGCGCAGGGAGTCGTCCAGGCGGTCTGCGATCTGCTCCGCCGACAAGACGTTGGTCCGGGCCGCAGCCAGCTCGATGGCCAGGGGAATGCCATCCAGGCTCTGGGTTATCTGGGTGACCGCAACTGCGTTTTCATCCGTGAGGGCGAAGCCGGGCTGGACCGTGGCAGCCCGTTCAACGAAGAGACGGACCGCCGCGCATTTGGTCAGGGCCTCCATGGGCGACTGAAGTGAGTCCGGGACTGCTAGAGACGGGACGCGAAACACGGTCTCGCCGGGGATGCCCAGCGCCTCCTGGCTGGTCGCCAGGACCCTGACTTTGGGGGCTCGCTGAAGCAACGTGCTGGCGAACTCTGCACACCCGTCTACCATATGCTCGCAGTTGTCCAGGATCAGAAGGGTGGTCTTGTCCTCCAGGTAGTAGAAGAACGCTTCTTCTCCCACTCCCAAGACCGACGACGCCTCCTCGAGGATCAGCCTTGGGTCGGTTAGCGGCGCGAGGCTGATCAACCAGACCCCATCAGGGTAGGTTGATGAGTTCGCCGCTCCAATCTCCTGCGCCAAACGACTTTTGCCGGCTCCCCCGCTGCCCGTCAAAGTGATCAGAGGGCCCTCATCAAGGTGGGCGTTGATCTCAGCAATCTCATCCTCCCGCCCGATGAAACTGGTGAGCTGGATCGGCAGGTTATGTTTCGCCGTTTTCGTCGGTGAGCTGGACGCGGCCGTCGCGCTGTCACCGTCACCAAGTGATTTAAGCTGACCGACGATGTTGGTGAAGAATTCGTCGGCTCCCTTGATCTGGATAAAGTCGCCTTCGAGTAGCTCGATGAGGCGAGAAGCGTGCTCGCCGGGAGGAGCCACGTCCGCCCAGTAAGTCGTGTAGCGGCGAGTTTTGCGTCGTTCGAAGGCTCGGCGTAGAGCTGGGTCCCAAGCGGCCGACCATCCACAGACGATGAACCCATGGTCTTCTATGATCCGGTCCAGCAGTGCATCGACGGACTCGTCGTAGGAATCTAGTTCGGCGGGCGTGTTCTTGATCCTGGTGTCCAGGTAGTCGCCATGCAGCTTCAGCACCGTGCATCCAGCTTGGGAGAGGGGTGGCGACCCCAAAATGGAATCTGGCGTGCTTAGGACCCTCGGGGTTACGCCAGTAGCCTCGAGGGCCTGTTCGATGAGACGATCGAAGTTGGTCGTGACGAACACCCGTATGTGTCCGGTGGCCGCCAGGTTAGCTAAGGCCATATGCGCCGCCCCCGGTACTTTCACGCCGCGGGAACGGTCCTCGGCCGTTGGTTCGAAATAACTTCGGAGGAGTGCGCTTCGCTCCGCGGGAGACCTGGCCAAAGCGTCCAACAACTTGCTGTAGTCGGGCTTTTCCCCAAAGCGTTGCTGATACCAGGCGGCCAGGTCGTCCCCAGGACTTTCGCCAAGGACCCGGGCTAATTTGGAGATCAGGTCCAGCACCACCTGCCATCCGGTGGGGATGCCAGCTCCCACAGATACGCCGGAGCCGATCAAGGTGGCATAGGCGCCAGGATTGGAGCGTAAGGCGAACGCCAGCGAGACCTGCGGATCAATCATGGGGGTATTTTACTCTAAGAGTAGAGTACTGTCTTTCCAAAAAATTTAGGCTATAGGCCTCCTGGACCAGCAATCGGAGGCCTGTAGATCTCCTCGCGTGAAAGAGACATACGAGTAGGTTGGTTGTCGGGATTCACGCCATGACGAGGTCTGGAATGACCCCAAGCTGTTGCCGCCAAATGAACCAAACGGCGCATTAATATGAGATTGACGGGCCACCAAGAGGAATTAAAGTACGGTCGGCCGCCCCGCCCGGACGAACGCCTATTTTTAGCCCACTTTGGAAAACCGGTTTAGTTGGGCGGTCCGTGCTCCGGACCTTATTCTTCCCGGATAGCGTCCTTAACTTTCTCTAGCCACTCGGCTCGCTCCCCAACTAATCCCGCTCCCAATCCTGGCTGTGAGATGAAGTCCCGGCCGAACCGCGCGAACTCGTCTTCTTGAGCTCCAATGCGGTGGGCGTCCATTCCGTGTTGGGTGGCATTGGTCAATAGCTGTTCTTCGGTTTCCCCTCGAATTATAAATT
This sequence comes from Chloroflexota bacterium, assembly GCA_022562475.1. GTDB lineage: Bacteria > Chloroflexota > Dehalococcoidia > Lucifugimonadales > UBA3495 > UBA9611. The sequence goes on from JADFPD010000018.1 coordinate 12,462, forward strand.
CGCAGTTCCGCCCTGTTTCTTTACATCTAGCCGCTTTTGCCATTTAGCCCTCCCTCTCGTATTTAGCAGCAAGTAGCTAGGTGAGGCACATTTGGACACTCGTCGCTCTTACGTGCATGTTTTTCTGCTGTCGCTTGTTTCAGCTACATCAATTCCGTCTTTTCTAGTGGTGGGCCAGACCCGTGGCGTGGAAGATGGCGTGTTTCAACTCGATGGCCGCCATGGCCCGGCGGTACTCGGCCGACGCGAAGATGTCACCCAGGATGTCGGAACCCAGATCGCCGTCGATCAGGGCGGTAGCTGCGGCGATGTTCTCATCGGTCAGTTCCTTTCCAACCAGCGCCGCCTCAACCGACGGACCCCGCGTGGGGGTGGGCGTGAGGCCGCCGACCGCCACCCTGGCCGCAGTGCAGACATTATTATTGTCCACGGTCAACACCACTCCGGCCCCAACCACGGCGAAGGACGTGGCGGGGTGGGCCATCTTGGCGTACTCGGCCTTCTGGTTCTCCGCCAGGACCGGTATCTCGATGGCGGTGAGGACTTCGTTCTCAGCCAGGACAGTGGTGAAAGGGCCGACGAAGAAATCGCCGGCCGACACCGTCCGCGAACCCCGGCGGGTGATCCCACCCTGGCCTTGAATGGTGAACTTGGCGTCCACAACCGTCAGGACGGTGGGCAAGTCCGACGCAGGGTCGGCATGGGAAACATTGCCGCCGATGGTCCCCCGGTTCCTGACCTGGGGGTCGCCGATGCCGTAGGCGGTCTCCCACAGTATACCGGCTGCTTCCTGGACCACATGCGAATCGGCGATCTGGGCATGGGTGGTCAGGGCGCCGATCCGCAGGGTGCCGTTCTCGACGGATATGCCACGCATCTCCTCGATGCCACCGATGTCGATCACCATGGTGGGCCGGGCCAGGCGCAACTTCATCATTGGGAGGAGGCTGTGGCCGCCGGCCAATATCTTGGCGCCCTCGTTGCTGCTCAGAAGCTGGATGGCCTCCGAGATTGAGCTGGCTTTCTTATATTCGAACTCTGTTGCAAACATCGTTTAGCTCCCCTGTCCCTGGCGAATGGCCTGCCAGACTTTTTCCGGGGTTAATGGCATGTCTATGTGGGTAACACCCAGAGGCCGCAGTGCGTCGATCACTGCGTTGTAGATGGTAACCGTGGAGGCGATGGCCCCCGTTTCGCCGATGCCCTTCACGCCCAGTGGGTTGTGAGGCGACGGGGTGACCGTACTGAGAATCTCCATATCTGGGAACATGTGGGCCCGGGGCAAGGCATAATCAGTCATCGAGCCGGTCAACAATTGCCCGTTCTCGTCGTAGACCACTCCTTCCCAGAGCGCCTGGCCTACGCCGTGGACCACGCCGCCGTGGACCTGGCCCTCGACGATCATCGGGTTGATCTGCGGACCGCAGTCGTCGCCGGCCACGTATCGTTTGACCTCGATGTGTCCATTGTCCGGGTCTACCTCCACCACCGCCAGATGGGTGCCGAAGGGGTAGACGAAGTTGGGCGGGTCGTAGAAGGCGGAGGCCTCAAGGCCCGGCTCCATGCCCTCAGGCATGTTCCAGGCCACGTTGGCCATGGTGGCTATCTCCTGGATGGTCTTGCTCCGGTCCGGCGAGCCCTTGACGAAGAACTTGCCGTCCTCGTACTCAACGTCCGCCTCGGCCGCTTCCAACAGGTGGGCGGCCAGGAGGCGGGCCTTCTCCTTGATCTTTCGTGCCGCCAGGGCAACGGCCGCGCCTCCCACGGTCGAGGTGCGGCTGCCGTAAGTGCCCCAGCCCATGGGGGTGTTGCTGGTGTCGCCGTGAATGACGCCCACATCATCCACGTCAACACCCAGTTCGTCGGCGATTATCTGGGCGAAGGTGGTCTCCTCTCCCTGTCCGTGTGGTGAGGTGCCGATGTAGGCATTCACCTTCCCCGTGGGGTGGAAGCGCACGATGGCGCTCTCCCACAATCCGCCGCCGAACCCGACCGCGCCGGCCACCTGGGAGGGGCCCAGGCCGCAGATCTCGACGTAACAGGTGACGCCGATGCCCATATAGGCGCCGCGTTCCCGCATGCGGGCTTGCTCTTGGCGGAGGGCCTGATAGTCCACATGGCCCAACACCATGTTCAGCAGCGGTTCGTAATCGCCGCTGTCGTAGGTGATGCCGCTGGCGACGTCGTGACCGTCTTCAAACTTGGGTATCAGGTTCTTCCGCCTCAGTTCCACCGGGTCGGTGCCCAGTTCGACCGCCAACAGGTCTATCAAGCGCTCTATCAGGAAGGTGGCCTCAGGACGGCCAGCGCCTCGGCAGGTGTCCACCGGAGTTGTGTTGCTGAAGACGCCGTATATGTCAGCCTTGGTTGCTCCTATGTCGTAGGGGCCGCTGTAGATCAGACCGTGTAGGATGGTCGGGACGCCGGGGCCGGCGGTGGAAAGATAGGCGCCCATGCCGGCATATACCACCGACCGGATTCCGGTGATCTTCCCCTCGCGGGTTGCGGCCAACTCCACATGCTCCACGTGATCGCGGCCGTGGATGGTCGCCAGAAAGCCCTCGGAACGGGTGGCGGTCCATTTAACGGGACGGTTCAACTGCATGGAGCAGAACGAGATAATCATCTCGTCGGCATACATGGGAAGCTTGCTGCCGAACCCGCCGCCCACTTCCGTGGCGATGACCCGTATCTTGTGCTCGGGGATTCCGGTTACCAAAGACCCTAAGAACCGGACGATATGGGGATTCTGGCTGGTGCTCCACAGTGTTAATTCACCCATGGCCACCGTCCAGTTGGCCACTGCGGAACGGGGCTCCATGGCGTGGGGAATCAATCTCTGTTGGATGATGGTCTCTTTCACGATAACGTCGGCGTTGGCGAAGGCCGCGTCCGAGTCGCCGCCGTCCGCCACCCAGTGGAACGCCTGGTTGTTGGGGGCATCCTCGTGGATCTGGGGCGCGCCCGCCTGCATCGCTGCTTCAGGATTGACCACCGAAGGAAGAATCTCGTAGTCCACCTTAATCAATTCCAGGGCATCTTCCGCCTGGTACCGGTCCTCCGCCACCACCACCGCCACGGCGTCGCCCTGATAGCGGACCACGTCCTTGGCGATGGCGGGGTGGTCCACTGCCTTGATGTCGCAGTCCGGAGGAAGCCAAGCGCAAGGGATGGGGTTCAACACGCCATCGGTGTCGGCGCCTGTGTAGACGGCCACCACACCCGGCGCTCCGGATGCCGCGCTGGTGTCGATGCTACTTATCTTGGCATGGGCATGGGGGCTGCGCAGTATGGCCGCATGGACCATACCCGGAAGTTGCACGTCATCGGTATAGGTGGCCCCTCCGGTGATCAACCGCGGGTCCTCACGGCGACGGATGCCTGAGCCAAATATTCTTGTCGTCATGGCTAACTCCTCTGGGCTTCGGCAGCCGCCAGAACGGCCCGAACGATGTTTTGATACCCAGTGCAGCGACAGATGTTGCCTTTCAGTCCCTCGCGCACCTGGTCTTCAGAGGGGTCAGGGTTCTTTTCAAGCAGCTCCACCGTTGTCATTATCATTCCGGCGGTGCAGTACCCGCACTGGAGGCCGTGTTTCTCCCAGAACGCCTCTTGCACCGGGTGCAATTCACCATTCGTCGCGATCCCCTCAATGGTGGTGATCTCGCTGCCGTCGGCCTGGACCGCCAGGCAGGTGCACGACTTCACCGTTACGCCATCCATCTTCACCACGCACGCGCCGCATTGACTGGTGTCGCACCCGATCTTGGTGCCGGTCAGTCCCAGGTCTTCTCTGAGAAAATGGACCAGGAGCAGACGCGGGTCCACTTCTTTTTCGTGGGATTTACCATTCACGGTTACTTGAATATTCAAGATAACTCCCTCGCGTGGTGGATATCGGTCGCCAGGCGTGATTTAGCCTCAGGGGGCCGAAGTGCCCAGAGTATATACTCGGTCAGATACGCCGTCAACGGGCCTGGATTCGCAGCCGTGGTTGCGCAATCCTCAGGCTGGCCCTATCATTTTGCTAGCGTCTGGCTAAATGAGACTGGAGACCCTTGGTCAAACGTCGACTCAGGCTCAATCTCCGTCAGGCTCATAACCCTTGCAAGGAAGACAATGTTCCCACAGAGCATTTTCCCCGATACCGCCGAAGTCGACTCCGAAGGCCAGTTGGTCCTGGGAGGCTGCAAAGCCATCGACCTGGCCGACGAGTACGGCACCCCGGTGTACGTGCTGGATGAAGCCACTCTGCGGGGCCGTTGCCGCAGCTTCATCGGAGAGTTTCGGAAGCTGCACCAGGACACCAAAGTCAGCTACGCCTGCAAAGCCTATATCAATCCGGCCTTGGCCAAACTATTTCAGGAAGAGGGCATGGGGTTCGACGTGGTGTCCGGCGGCGAATTGGCCACGATGGTCAACGCCCAGATTCCCATGGACGAGGTCTATTTTCACGGGAACAACAAGACTCCTCAGGAACTAACGGAAGCGCTGGAGCACTCCATCGGCTGGGTAGTCGTGGATAGCTTCCATGAGATTCAGCTTCTGGACCGGCTGGCCGGGGAGGCCGGCAAGACCCAAGACATCCTGGTCAGGGTCTCTCCCGGTGTCGACCCGCACACCCACGTGTACACCACCACCGGCGTCTTGGACTCAAAATTTGGGTTCTCGATTCAGACCGGCCATGCCGCGGAAGCGGTCCGCATGTCGCTGGCAGCTAAAAACCTGAACCTGCACGGACTGCACTTCCACCTGGGCTCGCCCATCTTTGAGTTGGAACCCTACCGCGTGGCGACGGACCTGGTGCTGCGGTTCGCCGCCGAGTTCCGGGAAGATGGCCTTAAGTTGCAGCGGTTCAGTCCCGGCGGCGGGTTCGCCATCGGATACACGCGCGGACAGGAGCCGCCTCCCGTGTCAGCCTACGCGGAGGCCATCGTGTCCACCATGACTGAGACGTGCCAGGACCTAGGCATGGAACTCCCCTCTCTGGTCATCGAACCCGGCAGGGCCATCGTCGGACCCGCCGGCGTGGCGCTCTACCGTATCGGCTCCATCAAGGACGTGCCCGGCGTGCGGAAATTCGTCAGCGTCGACGGCGGCATGGGAGACAACATCCGGCCCGCCCTGTACCAGGCGAAGTATGAAGTGGTCGCCGCCAACAAAGCCGACTTGGAACCGGAGGAAAAAGTCACGATTGCAGGCAAGTATTGCGAGTCCGGAGACCTGCTGGCAACGGATATAATGCTGCCAAAGCTGGAGTCTGGAGACCTGCTCGCCATCCCCGCCGCAGGGGCTTATTGCCCTTCCATGGCCAGCAACTACAACATGAACCCCAGGCCCCCCATGGTCTTGGTGAAAGACGGGAAGAGCCGCCTGATCCGCCGGAGGGAGAGCTACGAGGACATGATGTATTGCGACGTGGTCTAAACACACCGCCCGATATTCAAATGTTCAACACCGCGAACGATCGAATCCTTCTCTTTTTCTGAGAACCAGATTTTTATGTGGACCATCTTCGGCCAAGACCATCTGCTCAAGCGGCTTGAAATCAGCCTGCGTCAGCAAAGGCAGTCTCACGCCTATCTGCTGACCGGCCCGCCGCACGTTGGCAAGATGGCCCTTGCGATCAATCTTGCTCAGGCCGTAAATTGCTTGGAGGGGCCAGGCGCGCCGTGCGGTTCGTGCAATCAGTGCACCAGGATCGCCCAAAGGCATCACGCCGACATCAGAATCCTATTCCCCGGCCAAGGTGAGGAAGGCCGGTCGCCCAGGACCGTGATCGGCATAAACGATATAAAAGAAACACTGCGCCGGGTGAACTTAAAGCCCTACGAAGGGTCTACCAGCGTGGTGATCATCGACGGCGCTGAATCCATGAGCGACGATGCCGCCAACGCAATGTTGAAAACACTGGAAGAGCCACCTCCGCAGGTCATGTTCATCCTGCTCACGGCCGACGAAGGCGCGGTGTTGCCCACGATTCGCTCGCGCTGCCAAAGCATGACCCTGGTCCCTCTTGCCAAGGACGCGATGGTCGAACAGCTAGTCACCGGCCACCAAGCAACTCCCGAACAGGCCGAGCTGCTATACCGTTTGTCCCGCGGCTGTCTGGGCTGGGCCATCGGCGCACTGAATGACCCTCAGGTGCTTGAGCAGCGGCAGGCCGACCTGGAAAAGTTGCAAGAAACCCTGGGCGCGGGTTTGGAAACGCGGTTCACCTACGCCAACGAGGTTGCTTCCCTGTTTGGCAGCGACCGTGAGGCGGCCAAGGACCTGCTGGCCCTTTGGCTTCGCTGGTGGCGGGACCTCCTGCTGATCAAAGAGGGAGCTGAGGAATTCCTCCATAACTCGGACCAGGCGGACGCCCTAAAGGGCCAGGCCTCAGGCTTGAGCACGGCAGAGATCATGCAGTTCATCAATCGCTTGATGCAGACCCTGTCCAACCTGGACAGCAATGTCAGTCCCAGGCTCGCGATGGAAGTTTTGATGCTGAATATACCCATCGAAGCAGGCCAAGTATGACCCGGGCGGTGGGTGTCCGCTACTCCCTGATGGACCAGGGGATATAGATCTCCCAGTCTTCCAGGATCACCCTGTTCTGGAGGATCAGGTAAGGGTTGGGGTCCGGAGCACGCGGCGTCTTACCCAACCGCATCTTCGCCTCGGCCGGGGTGCGCCCCGCTTTGCGGAGGTTGCATCGATTACAGGCTGTTACCACGTTTTCCCAGGTGTGAGCGCCATGTTGGCGCCGGGGAATCACATGGTCCAACGTTAGGTCGTGGGCCTTCTTACCGCAGTATTGGCAGGTGAATTTGTCCCGCAGGAAAACTTCCTTCTTGGATAGTTTCCGGGGCAGAAAGGGCCGCTTCACCATGTAAGCCAGCCGGATCACCGAGGGAGCGTCGACCACCCGGGATACAGTGTGGAGTTGACCCAAGTGGTTCTCCAATTGCTCGGCCTTGCCTTTGGTGACCAAGACGATGGCCCGGCGCACGGTGCATACGTTTACCGGAACGTAATTCAGGTTCAACACCAATACCGGCGCCCGGATCAGGACGGCGACATCCACCGCATCCGCAACCCCATTGCCGGAAGCGCCGTTCTCCGCTAAATGCTCTATTTCCGCTTGCTTTACCATGTCGGCCGGCTATTGGTCCTCCCGCGCCGCAATTGGAAGCGCTCCGTCTGAAACATATCAGTGGAGCGCCAATGGGAAGTTTCCACCCGGACGTCGCCGGGGCCACCACACATGCGCACAAGGCCCCGGGAACCTACTTGGGCCCAACCTACGCTCGGAGCCTATTGGCAATCATAGTAGCACAATGGCAGCGACGGGAAAGAATGCGCAGGCCAATGAACGACTGCCGGTCTGCCGGCGCCGTTAATTAGTCAGTTTATTCAGCTCGTCGTCCCAATCGCCGGGAATGAGTTTGACCCCCCGGATCACCACGTCAAATTGGTCCGCCATGAAAGTGCCCAAGGCCGATTCATCGATGGTCCTATCGAGGTCTCGAACGGGGAATCTCTGTATGGCGGTTAGGACACCGGATATTAGCAAGAACCCCACCAACAACCCCGCGGCCATTCCCGCCACACTGTTGACCATTCCAAAGAGGGGAATCAACCCAAGCACCTTCCGGCCCATGAAGCTGATGATTGTGCCACCAATGAACAGCAAACCGAAGATCAGGACGAAACCGGCCACGGTCTGGGCATTCTCGTTGTCTGTAAATGCAGAGAACAACCCTCCCACCGACTCACCGATGCGGCTGGAGAGCGCCAAGCCGATCACCAGGGAGACAAGGGGCACCAAGATCTGCAGCAGTCCGGAGGAGAACCCCCAAAGGGCGGTGATCCCCCAAACGACCAGAATGGCGATATCAATCCAGTTCATAATCCCTCATCTCTCGGACTGGTCCGGCCCTGATCAGCACGATATTACGGCTGGTCCGAGTGTAGCATGAGGAAAATCGACGACGCCTAGAGGTTACCGGGCGGTTGCGACCGCGTTTCGAACACAGATCAGGCCAACCAGCGCCATCACACCCAAAACATAAGAGCCGATCACGTCACTGGGCCAATGAACTCCCAAGTAGACCCGGGAGGCTCCCATCCCTATCACCAATACGAAGAGGCCGGCTTGGATCGCCCGCCGCAGCCAGACCGGTCTCACCGACAACCCAACGAGGTAGAAAAGCGCCCCGCCCAACATCACCGCCAGGAGAGTGTGACCGCTGGGGAAGCTGAGGCCGTGTGGCAGCGCATCTACGAGATAGTAATCGGGCCGGGGCCGGTCCACTAGAATTTTCAGGCCGTGTCCGATCCCGATAACGGTCAATCCACCAAAGACCATGAAAACATCAGCGTAGCGCCGGGCGACCACGAGGCATCCGATCAGAACGGAAACCGCCGGCACAAACACCCAGAGTAAACCCAGGTTGGAGAACCATATCGCTGTGTCGTCCAGCCAGCCGCTTCGAATGGCCTGGAACTTAACCAAAGCCCCTTCATCGCCGGGGAAGGTGGGATAAGCCCAGGCCAGGATATACAGCGCCAATGTGCCCAATGTTCCGGCAGCGATCAAATAGGTCTTCCAAGAAATGCCGGAAAATGGACGATTGACCGCGATTGCTTCCATCATAAATAATACGCCAGCCGATGTTATTTAGGTTTGAACCCACATAACCGTATGTCAAATCCTTGATTAATACCAGCCAAGCCACCAAGTGGCTCGTGCATCGAATAAGGGCGCCACATCTCGTTCGGTAAAGGCGATCACCGCGCGGTTTTGCGCGGTCCGGACCGTTTGAAAACCGCCCGCATGACTGCTGAAAATTGCTTCGGATGCAACAAGCCTAAAGTTAACCCGCGGTCGGTGTAGCGGCGGTATACGGGGAATAGAATCATCAACGCGAGGCCGGCGAACAAGTATCCGGCGGCCACGTCGCTGGGCCAATGATCGCCGTCGTAAATACGGGAAGGACCCACCGAGATGATCAAGATGCCCATCAGCAGGACTACCGTGATTGAAAATCTTGGATGCAAGCGGTGCTCGATAGCCAAGAACGCCAGGAACCCGAATAGCAACGTTCCGCCAAACACGTGGCCGCTTGGGTAACTGCTGACCGTGCTCCCGGTCAATGGCCGCGACCGTTCGACCATATCGCTCAGGGCGTAGTCGCCCAGAAAAGAAGCGACGCCCACCATCAAGCCCACCATCACGAACGCCAAGGCCAGCCTTTGCATTCGTAATATCAAGAGGCCCGCCAGTCCCCCGGCGCCGTAAACCATACCGGCTTCGACGCTGGTGAGCGACCCAACCACGGTGAAAAAAGCTGTTAGACCCGGCAGGTCCCAGTCCGTGATCCAATTCATCACCGCCAAGTCTTGACTGGAGCGGGGGTTGGCGATGATCGCGGCCGTCAATAGGGCTGACAACGCCGCGAGAACAACGGCCAGCAACCACCAAAGGCTCGGCGGGGTTACCAGTTGACGGAAGTTGATACTTGGCCCCTTTCCCGTAGATAACCTTTCCTGAGGGTTTACACCGTCACAACTTTAACGGAAGAAGCGTCCAAGTAATAGGAAATGGATATCCGAATGGCCGTAGATCGTCTCGCTCAACAGCGCGATCTTGTTGAAGCAACTCACGAATCCGGCCGGGAAATTCCGGCATAACCGCAAGGCAATCCGGCCTGGGCAGCGGTGTATAATGCCGGTGCGTAGCGTCTGCGGGCCGAAAGGCCTCCGGACCGACGCCAAAACACTTATAGCAAAGCCATCGGCAGAGGGAGCAATTGGCCCGCGGAGTGAGCGTAATCGCCATCGACGGCCCGGTAGCCGCCGGAAAGACAGCGGTGGGGCGGGAATTGGCCCGGACCCTGGGATTCGGCTATCTGGACACCGGCATCATGTACCGCGCCATCACGTGGCTGGCCTTGAATAACGGCATTCCCGTTGACGACGAGACCTCCCTGGGCGAACTTGCCCGCGCCAACCCCTTGGGCTTGGTGGGAGACGACAGCGACCAAGTGTTGGTGGCCGGTCACACATTGGGCCCGGAGCTTCGAGATTCTGCCGTAGACAGTAATGTATCCATGGTTTCCAAGGCCACGCCCGTGCGGATAGAGTTGGTGGCCCAGCAGCGGCAGACGGCCGCCAAGGGCAATATCGTGATGATTGGACGTGATATTGGGACCGTTGTCCTTCCTGACGCCGACCTCAAAGTCTACCTCACCGCTTCTCCCGAGAACCGTGCCAAGAGACGCTGGCAGGAGATGCGGGACCGGGGAAAAACCGTGGAGTTGATGACGGTATTGAGCGAAACGGTGGCACGGGACCAGGCCGACAGCAGCCGTAAAGATTCTCCACTCGTGGCGGCCAAGGACGCTTGGGAGTTGGACACGGACAGCTTAGACGTGCAGCAGGTGGTGCAGAAGATCGTCGACCAGGTTGGAGACAGTTGAGCCAATCAAAGAACGCCACGGTCTTCTACCGCGCCGGGAACCTTATGGCGCGGATCTGCTTTCGGGCATTCGCCCGGCTGGAGATTGCCGGGTCTGAGTGCGTGCCGCCTTACGGTCCGCTGATCGTTGTCTCCAACCACTTGTCGTTGAACGACCCGCCTTTGTTGGTGGCCTCGATATCCAGACCCTTGTTCTTCATCGGCAAGAAGGAATTGTTCGGTAATCCCATCTCCCGTTTCTTTATGGGGGCATTCCACGTATCGCCATTCGATAGGTCGGGCACCGGGATTGACGCCCTGCGGGTACTGATGCAAAATCTGGAACGCGACAGGGCTGTGGTGATCTTTCCGGAGGGCACCCGAAGCCCGGACCACACCATGCAAAAGGGGATGCTGGGAGTGGTCTACTTGGCGTTGAAAACACAGGCGCCCATCCTGCCGGTAGCGATCACTGGTACTCACACGTTCCCCCTGTGGCGCGTTCCCTTCCCATTCCGGCGCATGAAGGCCAGCATTGGGCAACCGTTTACTCTGCCGGTGATCGAGGGCAAGCCCAGCAGAGCGGTGATGTCCAGCATGCTGGACATGGTGATGGGGCGTATCGCCGATCAATTGCCACCGGAGTACAGAGGCGTCTACGGCGGCGATGCCGTGAAAGAACGGGCAGAACAGACCATCTGAATCCAAAATGGCGGAAAAAACGGGAGCTCGGAGAGATTTATGCAGCAAGCATCCAAATTCGGCATCTACTTGAACGCTCAAGATAATCAGGTGGTGCGCATCAATTCGCCGTATTGGATCCCTGAAGAGCCCGACTGGGTATTCCTGACCAACGAGGTCAACGCCACCTTGCTCAATATCCGCGAGATGGCCCAGGAGAAAGGCCTCTCCAAGGACTCCGGATCGATCACCTGGGGCACCATCCCCCTCAAGGACTAGTTCCCATAAGATACTGACAGGAAAGGGAGGCTAGATGGAGAACGGCCCGGTGGAGGACCTGCAAGTAAGGCAACGGCTGGAGGCCTTGGAAGAGAACCTATCTCCCTACGCCAGCCGTTCCAACCGGTCCCTGGGCCGCGAGCGGGCCGAGCCGCCATCGCCCCTGCGCACCGAGTACCAGCGCGACCGCGACCGTATCATCCACACCAACGCATTCCGCCGTTTGAAGCACAAGACCCAAGTCTTCCTGGCCCCCTCAGGCGATCACTTTGTCACCCGGTTGACCCACACCCTGGAGGTAGCCCAGATCGGCCGCACCATCGCCCGGGCCCTGAACCTGAACGAGGACCTGGTCGAAGCCATGTCTTACGGCCACGACCTTGGCCATACGCCCTTTGGGCATCTGGGCGAAGAGACCCTGGACCAGGTCTATTCCGAAGGTTTTACCCACAGCGCCCAAAGCCTGCGCATCGTCGAGCGGTTGGCCGGTGAGGGCGAGGGACTGAACCTGACCTGGGAGGTCCGCCAGGGCATCATCTCCCACTCCAAACCTCAAGGCGATTTCTTGGATATCGAACTGGATGAGTCGTTGACGTTGGAAGCCCAGATCCTGCGGCTGGCCGATTCGGTGGCCTACCTGAACCACGATATCGCCGACGCCATCCGGGCCGGAATGCTGAAGGTGGAGGACCTGCCGGAACGGGTCAACCGGACCTTGGGGACGACCCATTCACAGCGGATCGATTCCCTGGTCACGGCCATAGTCCAAGCGTCGTGGCCCGCCTCCGGGTTGGCAAACGGAACAGTCGAAGAAGCTCCGGCGATCGGCATGGACCCGGAAGCCCGGGAGGCCATGATGGAGTTGCGGGACTATATGTTCCAGCATGTCTACCTCCCCCTGGGCGATACGAGGCAGGCCGAAGTGGGCCGCGAAGTGGTGAAGCTGCTCTACTTCTATTTCGTGGAGAACGCCGAGGAGATCCCGCCGCCCTACTTCAGCCCCGGCGCCGACCCAAGCCGGGCCGCGGTGGACTACGTCGCCGGGATGACCGATCATTACGCCATCCGCCAAGCGGAGAAGCTACAACCCGGCGTCACCAAAGGCGCCTTCAACAACGTTCCGCTGGGGTAAAGAAGTATGGCCTTCGATCCTGCGGCCTCTAGCCCTTGAACGCGGGCATGACCTCCTCCGAGATGATGCTCAGTTGGTCTTTGAATACCTCCAGGGGCATCCCCATCACCGCGCCGATGTTGACCCGTTCGACACCCGGATATTTCTCCTCGATCCCCTTGAAGTGCTCCACAACATGTTCCGAGGTGCCGCAGAGCCAGGAACCGGCCTCCACCGCTTCATCCAACGTGGGCAGGGAAACCCCCGGCGTCTGACCCTTGTTGACCACTGAGGCGTTCTGCTCGGGTGTGAGGGGCATGACGCCCAAGGGCCCGGCGAATTTCATGGCTTCCTCGAAGTAGGGGCGGGCCAGCTTGATCGCTTTCTCTTTACTCTCGGCGATAAAGATTCGGAAGCCCAGGGCCGTATCTTCGCCCAGTCCTGTTTCCTTTCCGTATTTGGCCCGGGCTGACTGGATCATCTTCAACTTTTCCTCCAGGGCCACGGCTGGGTTGTTGGCGATCAACGGCTTTATGCCCATCTTCGCCATGAAGTCGATCCCCCTGGGGTTTGGGCTGACCAATGGCTGCCAGATCTCCACCGGCTGCGTCACCGGGCGGGGCACCAGTGTCAACTCCTTGAGCTGATAACCGCGGTAAGGGACATCCGGCGGCAATTGATAGTGCTTTCCGTGATGGGAGAATTTCTCCTGGGTGAATGCTTTGGTAATGACTTCTATCTGCTCTTCGAACAACTCCCGGTTGGCGTCGGAGTCGAGCATGGGCGCGCCGAAAGTCTCCACCTCCCTGGTGTGGTAGCCGCGGCCCACGCCGAAGATGATCCGCCCCTTGCTAAGAACATCGGCCATCGCGAAATCTTCGGCCAGCCTGAGGGGATGCCACATGGGGACGATGTTGAACCCGCAGCCAAACTTTAGCTTCTCGGTCTGGGTGGACAGATATAGGCCAAGCATGAGCAGGTTTGGGATGGCTTCATACCCCTCTGGCTGAAAATGGTGCTCCGCCATCCAGAACTCCTGGAACCCTATCTTCTCCAGATGCTTGGAGATGTCCAGGGCCCAGTCGAAAGTCTCAACCAATTGGTCGTTGGTGTACCACCGGTCGTTGGCCGGCGTTCCTGCGAGCCCGATATTTTCGTCCACCACATGGCCGGCGTAAGAAGCTGAAAAGTTGCGGATCATTTTTCTCTCTCTTTATGAATAGATCGAGACCCCATGCTGGGGCCTCAATCGAAGCTATACCTTTACCTCTGTGCGCGCCTCCCAGGCGTATTTATTCCTTGGGCACCTGGCTGGGCGCCGGGTTGACCAGTTCGATGCCGATGGTCACCGGGAACACCCGCACCAGTTCCTCCACGGTCCAGATGCCGTCCTTCTGAATCGTCCGCACCGGCTCGGGTTCGTTGAGCAGTGTCACCAGGCCCTCGGTGACGTGGAAGACGTGGCCGTTGACGTGGGCCGCATCGTCGGAGGCCAGCCAGGTCACCATGGGCGCGACATCGTCAGCCCCGCCCCGGAGCGTCAGGGCGGCGCCGGTGCTGATGCCGCGGGCGGCGCGCAGTTCCCGGGCGTCGTCGGGTATGCTGCCGATCATCCTGGTGGAGGCGCTGGGCGAGATGGCGTTGGTGGTCACGCCGTAGCGCCCCATGTCCCTGGCGACCACTCGGGTGAACCCGGCGATGCCGTCCTTGGCCGCGCCGTAGTTGGCCTGCCCAGAGTTGCCGTACAACCCCGTAGTGGAGCTAAAGGTGATGATCCGTCCCGAACGTTGCTGCCGGAAGATCACGCTGGCATTCTTCACGACTGAGAAAGTGCCCTTCAAGTGGACTGCGATAACGTCGTCCCACTCTTGCTCGGACATGTTGAATATCATCCGGTCCCGGAGAATCCCGGCCACCGTGACCACGATGTCCAGCCTTCCAAAGCTGTCCAGGGCGGTCTGAACGATCTTCTCGCCGCCGGCCATGGTGGCAACCGATTCCAAGCAGGCCACGCCGTCGCCGCCGTCGGTCTTAATCTCGTCAACCACCTGTTGGGCGAAGGATGCGTCCGCGCCGGTGCCATCCACGTTGACGCCGGGGTCAACCACGACCACCTTGGCCCCTTGTGCGGCCATCAGCTTGGCGACTCCCCGGCCGATGCCGCGGCCTGAGCCGGTGACGATCGCCACTTTGTCTTTTAGCAGGTCAGCCATCAGGTTCTCTCCATCTGGTTACTTGTCATTATTCTTTAATTGGGACCGGGCCGTTAGACCCGCTCCCAAAGCAGGGTGTTTGTCAGGTCCGCTCTCGACCCTTTGATCGGCTGGGTATTCAGGCGTAATCTCTCGCCTTCAAACTCGAAGTTCCTTACCTGGACATCGCCGGTCCAATTGGGGAACAGCGCGCTTTGCACGCGGTGGGTCACCTGGCCTTTGGCCTCGTCCACCTCGTAGGTGCCGTAGTAGGCGATGTATCCCTCGAACGCTGTTTTTATCTCTTCTGCGGTCCCCTTCAGCAGATTTCCCGACTGGAACGCCGGCCTGCCGCTACCTGAGATCTGACCCGAGAAGTTGCCATGTCCGTCGTAGATCAACTGGCCTTCGGGTTTATCGCCGTAGGGATAGCTGATGCGGCCGTCGGACCACTTGCCGTAGCACTCCAGCAACCGCCAGGTGCCGGCGAACCTATCTTTTGCCGAGTTTTCAGCCAAGCCTATCCTGGCTCCCTGGCCGGCGCCGGGTTGGAGATGTCTTTGGTCAGTATGTCGCGGGCCATGGTCGCCAACTTCTCCAGGTCCCAGGTGCCGGACGGCTCGTAGATCGCCATTTCCGGCCTGGGCTGGGACACCAAAGAGATGGTGTCGCCGTAGACCAAGAATGTCTGGCCGTTGATGTTGTCGGCGAAATCGGTGGCAAGGTAAGCCACGAAGGGCGCGATGTGGTCGGGGTCAAGATTGGCCAGGTTTTCTTCGCCTGCGATGGGGGCCACGCCGCTACGGGCCCGTATCTCCGCGGCGCTGCCGGGGATGTCCGCGATCATGCGGGTGCTGGCCCGGGGCGCTATAGAGTTGACGGTCACGCCGTAACGCCCCATGTCTTTGGCCACGACCTTGGTGAACCCGGCGATGCCGGACTTGGCGGCGCCGTAGTTAGCCTGGCCTGAGTTGCCGATGAGGCCGGACTCGGAGCTGAATGTGATGATGCGGCCGGAGCGTTGCTGGCGGAAAAGGATGCAGGCGTTCTTCACCACGGTGAACGTGCCCTTGAGGTGAACGGCGATCACGTCGTCCCATTCCTCTTCCGACATATTGAAGATCATGCGGTCCCGGAGTATCCCGGCGCAGGTTACAACGATGTCCAATTTGCCGAAATTATCGACGGCGGTCTGGACGATCTTCTCGCCGCCTTCCATCTCGGTGACCGACTCCAGGGAGGCAACGGCGTTTCCGCCGGCGGCCTTGATCTCAGTGACGACCTGTTCCGCCACCGATTGGTCCTCGCCACTGCCGTCCACGTTCACGCCGGGGTCAACGACCACCACGCTGGCGCCTTCCGCGGCCATCAGCTTGGCTATGCCGCGGCCTATCCCACGGCCGGAGCCGGTGACGATGGCCACCTTGCCATTCAACATTTCCGCCATTTTGCCTCCCTGGGCCCTAGGTTTGGATCAATCATGGGCAGACAGAACTGCCCTTTAGTGCTAATTACTTAGAGAAGACGGGGGCCGAGAATCAGCGTGCGGGCAGCGTTACGGTCGCCGAACCAGGGGTGGTCTTCTCGCCTTTTTCATTCTCCAGCCATATGTCGCAGTCGACCAGATTGGCGCCCTGCTCCTGGTATTTCTTGGTCACCACGCCCTTGGCGGTGACCGGGGTGCCGGGAATGTCCATGCCCCGGTACTGGCAGGCCAGGCGCTTGAGATCGCCGTGCGGCCCCATCCACTTGGTCACCAAGTGGCCCAAAAATGCGTTCTTCAGCGCTCCGTGGAGTATTACGTCGTCCAGATCGTTGTTCTTGGCGAACCCTTGATCGTAGTGGATCTGGTAGTAATCGCCGGACGCCCCGGCGTACTTCACCAACTGCTGGGTGGTCGGGTTCTTCACCACTTCCGGCAATTCCATGCCTTCTTCTACGTCGTCCCAAAAGACCTGATCGGCCATGCTAGGCTCCCATCGCCGTTTTCGGCGGCTTAGTATCTGCGGCTTAGTATCTGATCGAAGTGCTGGTCTGGGTGGCGGCGACCTGGTCGAACTGGTTGCGGTAGGTCACCACGATGGAGGTGATGATCATCAGCCCCATGCGTCCGGTGCGTTCATTGATGTCGGCGATCTCGGAGACGGCGGTGATGCGGTCGCCGGCCCGCACCGGGTGGAAGTATTCCCATTCGCTGCCGCCGTCCAACAACCGGGTGAAGGGCATATCGAAGGGGTATGTCGGACGGTCAACGCCCACGGTACGAAGGAAGGTGGGCGGGGCGATCAGCCCGCCGTACCGGCTCTCCCGGGCTGCCTTTTCGTCGTTATAGACCGGGTTGTCGTCTTCGATGGCCTGAGCGAACTTGATTATCGCGCCCTTCTCCACTTCCATGGTGTGGGGCTCGCTCTTCCGGCCGATGGCCTGCTGGCGCATTTCCTCGGTCAAAAATGACGCGGGAGTAGTCACGAAAAACCTCCTGTTCCAGTGCAGAGAAAGTCTACATTTCGCCCTCTGAGGTGTCAAGAAATCGGGGAAGATTATTGGACAGGCCAGCCACGCCGATATATAGTTTGGTGGGCCGCCCTCCCGACCGGCCTTCAGGCACGTTTTAGACCAGATCGCGTGCCTAAATCCTACCCTCAGGCCGTAGCCGGTCATCGTGCATTGTTCTGGAGTCTTTTCAATGGAATACGGCTTTTATCTGCCCAACAGCGGCGCCGGGGCCGAGCCCGACGCCCTGGCCGGCATCGCGAAACAGGGCGACCGGCTGGGGTTCTACTGCATGGTGATGCCCGACCACATCTTGCAGCCCAACCAGGTGCGCTCCACCTACCCCTACAGCTTGACCGGCGACATCCTGGCGGCCGGCCAGTCAGGGGACGAATAGTGGCCGGAGCAAGTCACAACCCTGGCCTACCTGGCCGGCGTTACCGAGCGCATCCGCCTGGTCACCAGCGTCATGATCATCCCTTACCGCAATCCCATCCTCACCGCCAAGATGCTCGCCACCCTGGACATGCTCTCCAAGGGCCGGCTGATACTGGGCGCGGGCGTGGGCTGGATGGAAGAAGAGTTCGAGCTGCTGGACACGCCTCCGTTCTCCGAGCGTGGGGCGGTGACCGACGAGTACTTGAGGGCTTTCATCGAGCTTTGGACCAAGGACGAGCCCAAGTTCGAAGGCAAATACGTGAGTTTCTCAGATATCACCTTCCTGCCCAAGCCGGTGCAAAAGCCTTATCCGCCCATCTGGATCGGCGGACAGAGCAAACCGGCCATCAGGCGCGCCGCCGAGATCGGCGACTGCTGGCACCCCGTGGGAGCGATACCGGCTGCTCCACTGGAACCGGAAGAGCTGGCGGAAAATCTGGTGCTGCTGCGCCGGTACGCCGAGAAGGCCGACCGGGACCCCTCCCAGATCCAAGTCTCGGTAAAGGCGCCTCTTTACGATGCTGCGGATTCAAGTGGCCCCCGGCGCCGGTTCAGCGGCTCGGCCGATGAGGTCCGCCAAGACGTTCAGACGTACGCCGACGTGGGAGTGACCCACCTGATCTTCGACTTTCGTGCCGAAGACGGCCCAAAAACCGAGGAGCGCATGGCACGGTTCTCAGAAGAAGTCATGGCCGTCACCTAGGACGGCGGCTCCGGAATAGCCTATTTTTGAAACCAGGAGGCGCTCCGTGGATTCTTTGGACGAACGTTATGAAAAGGGACAGGCCATGCGCACAATGATGGCGCAGGGCGACCCCAGTCATTTCACGCTGCCCGGCATCGACCAACTAGCCCCAGACTTGAAACGGATCATCAACGAGGCTCTCTACGGCCAGATCTGGGCCAGGCCTGGACTTGAACCCAAACACCGCTGCATGGTCACCATCTCAGCGCTGACGGCCAGCGGACACTTGCCCTTGCTGCGCCGCCATATCGAGCGCGGACTTAACCTGGGTCTAACGCCGAAGCAGGTGGTCGAAGTGTTCGTCCATCTCACCTTCTACGTGGGCGTGCCGGCGGTTGAGGCCGCCATGCGCACCACCAAGGAGATCTTTGAAGAGCGCGGCCTCGAATTCACGCCGACCGAGGTCTACGACACCAGCCTGTCGGCCGACGAGTTATTTGAGATCGGCAAGAAGAGCTTCGAAGAGCACATCGGCGAAGCCAGCCTATATCCGGTGGATGACACCGATTCCATCGAGATGGAGCTCGGACGGCTGATCGACGAATACCTCTGGGGCGCCATCTACACCCGGCCGGACCTCGACCCGCAAAGCCGCGCGATCTGCGCGATCTCCGCAATGACGGTGATGGGCCAATACGACCGGCAGATACGCCGCCGCATCGAAGGGGCGCTTCGAGTGGGGGTGACACCGCAGCAGATCATGGAGGTGTTCGTGCATCTGGTCCTCTACGGCGGGTACATCAACTCCCGGACCGCCATGCGGGTGGCCCGTTCGGTCTTCACGGAACAGGGGCTCAGCGCCTAAATAGAGCCCTCAGGAATCACTCGGAGCGACGACATGAAACTGCGTCTTGACGACGGCATCGAGCTTTTCTACACCATCGACGACTTCACCGACCCCTGGACCGAACCGGAAACGGTGGTGATGCACCACGGCATGGCCAAGAGTCACAAGATGTGGTTCGGCTGGGTGCCCATCATCGCCCGGCACT
>JADFPD010000019.1 GCA_022562475.1 Chloroflexota bacterium
CAATCCGCGCAATATCAATCGGGGGTGGGTTGGAAAGGTAGGGATGCCGCCTTGAAATGTCAGAGACCGCGGGGCATCAGGTGTTGTGCAGCGTCATCAAGTAATGCTCGCCGTTAAGGTCCTGCCATCCCATGGGCTGAAACCCAGCGCCGCGGGCCAGGTTTTCCAGGTCCCCAGGGTCGACCCGCCGTTCCAAAGGTGGACCGGTCTCGGTTTCCTTACGGTACCATTCCAGGACAACGCACCAACCTCCCGGTTGGAGCAAATCTCGCACCGCCCGCAACAGCCGCGGTTTGTCCGAGGGGTGTTGCACCACGAATGCCATGAAAACGCCGTCCATCGTGCCATTGTCGATGGGGAAATCGAACTTGGAGCAGGTGAGGGTTTCCACGTTGCCCAACCGGGCCTGCTCCACCCGCTCCCGGCAGGCGGCGACCATCTCCCGGTTTATGTCCAACGCGTACACTTTGCCGTTGACCGCCGCTGTGGCCAGGGGCAAGGTGAAATAGCCGGGCCCGCACCCGATGTCCACCAATCTATCTTGGGGTTTGACCGGGCAGAGGCTCATTATCACCGAGGGGTCCAGTATCTCGGCACGCTCCGGGCGGAGCAGCCGCTGAATAAAATCCGGAGTGTCCATATTGTAATGCTCGGAAGTCATCCACGCACCTCAGGCCGGCTTCCGCCCAATGTACATTACGGGACCAAAAGGTGCAATTTGCGCTTGACCCAACTGGCCAGCTTCGCCGTGACCCGGTGGGACGTGTCCGGCGGGCACCTTCAACCCTTCCCGGTGACGGCGGCGTCCTTCCTCGTTTCGTGGGCTGTTTTATCTTTTAATCTTTACCGCCGGTTTTCGGGGTTCGACAGCAAAAGTATTCCGGTCCCTTAGGTCCCAGGTGCAAAACCCATGCGTTAGATATCGACGAGGAGGGACCACTGGCGTCACGGTGCCTCATGCGCTATCCTAAGGCACGTTGGGGGCACGGTGGCTTCCTCAAGTTGCCTTGGGGATGCCCATAAGGAGGATGTACCACGATGACCACGACATCCGGAACCTGGACCGAAGAAATATTAGAGTTGGCAGGAACCAAGGTTCAAATGGTAAAAGGGGGCTCCGGCGACCCCTTGCTGGTCCTGCACGACGAAATGGGCCATCCGGGCTGGCTCCGCTTCCATGAGGAGCTGGCCAAAAACCACACCCTCTATATCCCGTCCCATGCCGGATTCGGGGAGACCGAACGGCTGGATTGGATCATGAACATGAGGGATCTGGCGGGTTGGTACCTGGAGGTGTTGGACGACCTGGGCCTGGACCAAATGAACATCATGGGTTTCTCATTGGGCGGCTGGTTGGCCGCCGAGATGGCCGTCATGTGCCCCGACCGGTTTAAGAAGCTGGTCCTGGTGGGAGCGGCCGGGATCAAGCCTACCCAGGGCGAGATTTTCGACATGTTCCTGGTGGTGGCCAAGGAGTTCATAACCAACTGCATCCTGGACCCGGCCAAAACCGCCGAGTTTCAACAGATCTGCCCCGACGAACCCACCCCGGAACAGGTGGAAGCCTGGGAGGTGGCGCGGGAGGAGGCCTGCCGGTTGAGCTGGAAGCCTTATATGCACTATCCTCCTCTAACCCACCTGCTGCACCGGTTGAAGAGTCTGCCGAGCCTGATCATCTGGGGCAGGCAGGACGGGATAGTTCCCCTCAGCGCCGGAGAGATATATCAACAGGCCATCCCGGGTTCGCAATTGTCCATCATCGACGACTGCGGCCACCGGCCCGAGGTGGAAAAACCCGAGGAATTCGTGAGGCGGGTCCAGCAATTCCTTTCAGCAGGTTAAGCCAAGACCGCCGGCTCTCGCCTGGAAATCTCCCCTAGGGTCCCTGGCGTGGGCTTTGCAGCAACGGTCAATGCTATAATCCCAGCGCATCGACGGCTCTCGTAATTCCAGTTCGCATGAAGTAAACAGGGTGCCCGTCAGGAGGAATGGGAAATGTTCATCGGCTATTTCACCGAGCGGCCCTACCAGGACGAGGCGTCGGGCTTCTTTGGCGCCACCGGAAAGCCCATCATGGACTTGACGGTTAGCAACGGCATCTACGACTCCCATCTGGCCGCCGACCTGTACAACCGGTTCCTGGACGAAAAGATCTACGCCGAGGAAATGGGCTTCGACGGTTTGATGCTGAACGAGCACCACAGCACCCCGTTCTGCATGGGCGGCGCTATGAACGTGGAAGCGTCTATCCTGGCGCGCATCACCAAGCGGGCGAAGATCGTCCTCATGGGCAATATTCTGCCCATCTGGGACGACCCTCTCTGGCTGGTCGAGCAACTTGCCATGATCGACCTAATATCCCGTGGCCGCCTGGTCTCGGGATGGGTCCGGGGCACTGGGCGTGAAAGCGTGGCCCACAACTCGCCGCCGCCCTACAATTGGGAACGGTTCAAAGAGGCCCACGAGTTCATCATCAAGGCCTGGACGGAGCCCGGCCCCTTCCGCTGGGAGGGCAAACACTACCAGTACCGCCACGTTAATCCCTGGGTGCGCCCTTACCAGAAGCCCCATCCCCAGATCTGGCTGCCCGGCGTGGTTAGCCGGGACTCATTGGTGTGGGCCGCCGAGCAGCGCATCCCATACATCATGCTTTCAACCGAGTTGGAGCCCACCAAGAAGGCGTTCGAGCTATACCACGAAACCGCGGCCGAGCAGGGATATGAGTCGGGCCCTCAGAACCTCGGCTACCTCTGGAAGGTCCACGTGGACGAGACCGAAGAATTGGCCGAGGCGACCGCACGGAAGTTTATCCAGGGACCCAGCAACCCGTTCTTGGCCGGCAACGAAGGGACTCAAAATCCGGCCCTCCTTGCCCTGCCGGGGTTGTCCTCCCGCCACCGGGTGCTGCCAACCCAAGCAGTGTCCACGGCGGCCCGGGGCGGAGCAGGCGGCGTCCTGGGCCGGCCCTATGAGCAGCAGATCAAGGACTACACCATCATCGCCGGGACTCCAAAAACCGTGATTCCCAAGATACGTCACGTCCTCGAGTACCTCCGGCCCGGCAGCGTGTTCTTCTGGGACGGCGACGGCGCCATGACCCACGACGACGCCATGCGCAGCCTGAGGCTCATGGGCGAAGAGGTCATCCCCGCCGTCCAAGAGATTGCCGCCGACCTGGAACTGCCCAGTTCCTTCGATGTCGACACGAAGACCGGCAAACCGATCGAGCAAACACCGGTGGCCACCGCCGATACCGAAGGCGGCCACGGGCAGGACTAGTCCCGCGCAAGTGTCCCCGCGCAAGCAACCCGGTCCCCCAGACCCGAGCTAACCGGCCTGGGGGATTTTGATTCCGTCCCTGCCCTATCCGCGTGCCCACGCACCGGCGCATAATATGTTGCCATGACCGAATCGAATTCGGACGCAAACTTAGACCTGAACGCCGACGTTATAGTGATCGGAGGCGGGCCCGCCGGCAGCGCCGCGGCCACGATGCTGGCCCGCAAGGGTTGGCGGGTAACGGTCTTGGAACGGGAGCAGTTCCCCAGGGACCATGTCGGCGAATCCCTGCTTCCCGCATCCATCCCGGTGCTGGAGGAATTGGGCGCCCTGCCCGCCGTGGAGAGCGCCGGTTTCCTGACCAAGTACGGGGCCACCATGGTCTGGGGCAGCGGCGACGCGCCCTGGAGTTGGTACTTCAAAGAGACCAGCCAGCGGTATCCCCACTCCTATCAGGTGTGGCGTCCCCAGTTCGACCAGATCCTGCTGGACAACGCCAAGGCCCACGGCGTCACCGTGTTGGAGGGCCACCAGGTCACCGAAGTCATCTTCGACGCCGGCGAAGCCGTTGGAGTGGCGTTCACCGACAGGGATGGAGTCACCGGAGAAGGACAAGCGCGCTTCATCATCGACGCCAGCGGTCAATCGACCTTGCTGGCGCGCCACCTGAAATCAAAAAAATGGGACCCGTTCTTTAAGAACCTGGCTGTCTACGCCTATTTCACCGGGGCCAAACCGCTGCCTGAGCCCGACCAGAACAACATCTTCATCGAGTCCTACCGGCACGGCTGGCTCTGGAGCATTCCTCTCCACACCGGCCGCACCAGCGTCGGCGTCGTGGTCGATACCAAAACTGGGCAAGAAGGTATCCAGCAGAACGGCCCCAAGGCGTTCTTGGAAGCCCAGTTGGCCCAGAGCGCACATACCCGCGTCATGCTGGAGAACGCCAAGATGGACTCTGAGCCGGCCGTGGTGATGGACTGGTCCTACACCGCTGAGAAACTGTACGGGCCGGGCTACATATTGGCCGGCGACGCCGCCTGTTTCGTCGACCCACTTTTCTCATCCGGGGTCCACCTTGCCCTGATGTCCGGGGTGCTGGCCGCGGCTTACGTGACCACGGCGCTCAATACCCCGTCGATGGCCGATGAAGCGGGCCAGGTCTACCAAGAACTGTACCTCAAGGAGTACAACCAGTTCCGGGAGATGGCCCGCCTGTTCTACTCCAGCAACCTCAGCGCCGAGTCCTATTTCTGGGAGGCCCGCCGCATCGCCAACACCGACGAATATTCGCCCCGCCAAAGCTTCATCCAGGCGGTGGCCGGACAGCCGCCCCGGGGCTATGAAAGGGTGGTGCTGGACCGGGGCCAGGCGCCCGAGCGATTCATCGAGAGCGTCCGGACCGTGGAATCGGAACGCCTGGCCCGGACACAATGGTTGACCGCGCTGGCCGCCGATACCCAGCGCAACCAGGTGCTGAACGCGGTGCCTCGGCTGGCCGATGGAGTGCAAATCCAGCGCAAACCGGTGCTGGCCGAGGGGGAGTTCGTGCCGGGGCACGTTTTGAACACCGTCTCCCAACCGGAAGGCACGCCCTGCAGCCCATTGGTGGCCGCCGTGATCGCGGAGATCGACGGCCAGAAATCCGTCGCCGACATCGTGGACGGTATGGGACAACACCTGGACCAAGCCGGTCACGCCCAACTGGAAGAAGCCGTCTCCCGCACCATCGAGATACTTTACGTCGACGGCACGGTGGCCGGGTTGGTCACGGACTAAGCCCAGGACCGCGCGCGATTCCCCTCAGGTATTCCCATAAATCCTTTCCCGCTCGCAAAGAGGAAGGTTAGGATGGAGGCGTGGCTTCACGGCCTCCCGAATATGAGCATTACGATAGCTCGGAACACCAGAAAGCAATAGATAATCAGGAGAGAAACATGGCCACCAGACAGATACCATCGGAAGCAGAAGTTATCGGCTGGATGGACTCGCTCAGCAACTGGGGCCGCTGGGGCGACGACGACCAGTTCGGCACGCTGAACCTGATCACCGACGCCAAGAGGGCCCAAGCCGCCGCTCTGGTCAAAGAGGGAATCAGCGTGACCTGCTCCCGGTTGGTTGTCCCGGAGATCGCCGCCGATGTCACCAGCATCCCTCCCTTGCACTATATGATCCGGGCCGGCGACACCGTCCCCGCCCAGGGCGGCGGCGGGACCTCTGATTTCCTTGGGTTTTCCTACCACGGCCTGACCATCACCCACCTTGACGCCCTCTGCCACCAGGCCTGGAACGGCAAACTCTATAACGGTTTTGACGCGTCGTTGGTCAGCAGCGAGTCTAAGGCCACCGTGTTGAACGTCGACCAAGCCCAGAACGGCATCGTCACCCGGGGAGTCATGCTGGACATCGCCAAGGTGCGCGGAGTCGACTGGTTGGAGGCCGGGGAGGGCGTGTTCACCGAGGACCTGGAAGCCGCCGAAAAGGCCCAAGGCGTCCGGTTGGAGGAGGGCGATGCCCTGATGTTGCGGCTGGGCTGGTACAAGCGAAGGCTGGAGATGGGCGCTCCGGCGTCAGGCCGGCCCGGACTGCACGCCGAGACCCTGCCTTGGCTGAAAGAACGCGGCATCTCCGTGGTGGCCGGCGACGCCTCTCAGGACGCCGACCCCAGCGGCTACCCAGCCCTCGGCCTTCCGGTACACCGGGTGGGCATCGTCGGCATGGGCCTTTGGCTGATCGACGCGGGCAACTGCGAGGAACTGGCAGCGGTCTGCCAACGCCTGAACCGCTACGAATTCATGTTTATAGTGGCCCCAATTCGGTTCAAGAACGCCACCGGCTCCCCCATCAACCCCCTGGCAATTTTCTAAGCAACCGGCTCGCCGGGTTTAAAAGGGGGCCGCGGGTAGAATCCGAAGCCCCTATTTATATCTCGAACTCCGATGAACGTCCTTTCCCCTCTGAGGGGGAAAGTTAGTTCCCCCGATTCTTCGGGGAGACTCACGACCGGGCCGGAGATGGCGGTGGAA
Source organism: Chloroflexota bacterium (assembly GCA_022562475.1). Lineage (GTDB taxonomy): Bacteria > Chloroflexota > Dehalococcoidia > Lucifugimonadales > UBA3495 > UBA9611. The sequence goes on from JADFPD010000019.1 coordinate 6,306, forward strand.
AACTCTCTCGCCGGCCCATTCAAATGTCAGGGTCCCAACCGCAAAAAAACCAGGTACGGTTCAAGACCGCACCTGGTTGAGGTGCCTAACCATGGACCCCGCTGGTCCTGCCTTCACGGCGGGAGGAGCCGAACCCCATTTTACAATGGCGTTACCGGCAAATATCTCCTGAGCGATCGCGGAGCCTCAGGCTTCCCGACGCCACCGTCGGCTCCCGAAGGGACCGTCTCGAACTAGGTCCCACGGCCGGCGATGGCGCCACAAGGGAAGTGCCATGAATGGTTCAATTCGAAACGCCTCATGATGGCTACCTCCTCCAAAGATACCGTCGCTCTGTGAGGCACCGGACCGCGCCTCATCTAAGCCTGCGTCGGCGGCAATAGCCGTCAACGCTCGATTAATAACCTATCGGATATATTTTTCTCTGTCAATGTCCGTAATTACTTAGAATAATGACGATTCCTATATTGATTACCTTTTATTATTCCTTAATTCGTAATAACTGATTCAGCCACTTTACAGCGGAAGTGAATCAAACCGGTTAGTTACCAATATCCAAGATATTATAGCTTGATTAGGCTGTCTATTGTGAAATTTTTAACGAAATATTTTGATTTTTTTCACATTTGTGACAACTATAGTGCATCGCTGTGTCCTCCCGTTATAACGCCGGTCTTCACCACCTGTCGGATGGGTTTCTGACACTCCTGGCCCCGGCCATTGCTGAAAGGATGGGACGATCGGTGGTCTATTTGGGGCGATTGCTTCGTTTTTTCGGGGTTGGGTCTAGTGACCGATCCGGTTGTGCTCGGCGATCCGGTCTCTCACCACGTCAACCAGTTGGTCCGCCTCGTGGACGACCCAAGTGTGCTCCACCACCTGACTGGAGTGGAGTCCCGAAACGGTGAACGGCGTGGCCACGGCGATCACGTTCATCCCCGCCGCCACTCCGGCCCGCGCGCCGTTGGGTGAGTCCTCTATAACCAGACAATCCGCTGGTTCGACCCCCAGCCTCTCGGCGGCCAGCAGGTATATCTCAGGGTCGGGTTTGGGATTGGTCACGTCTTCCCGGGTCAAGACCTCATCCAGATATTGCTCCAGGTCCAGCGACCGTAGAACGTGCAGAGCTTCGTTCCGCTGCGACATGGTGGCCAGGGCCGTCCGGCAGCCGGTCTCGCGGGCCACCCGCAAGAAGGCGATGGTGTGCGGCCACTGGTTGTCTCGGATCACTTGAGGGTCGGCCACCATCTCGTCATAGATCTCTTTGCGCATCGCGGACAAAACTTCCCACGGCTCGGAGACGCCGAACTGCGCCGTCAGCGGCTGCAACTCGGGTTCTAGCTTGAGGCTTTCCATGACCCGGCGGGATGCCACGTCACGGGAGGCCCCCACGATCTCCCGGTAGGCCTCGATCGCGCGTTCATCGGGCTCGGGCAACCGGCGCAGCCGCTGGGCGGCCATCGCGTAGGAGAGAGCTTTCAGTTTCTCCGACTGCACCAACGTGCCATCCAGGTCGAACATGACCGCACTGATCATCACTCAAACCTCAGAACGAATCTGGGAAGGTCGACGGCCCCGGCCTCCGATTTAGTCGCGAGTCTCCCCGATAAATCGGGGGGACCTAGCCCTCCCCCATCCCCAGGCGGGATTTCTCTCTCGGGCGGGCTACGCCCCCTATTTCCCTTGCTTGATCCATTCGGCGACGCGCTCGCCGATCATCATGGTGGTCACGTTGGTGTTGGCGCGGATGCAGTCGGGCATTATTGATGCATCCACCACCCGTAAATTCTCCATCCCATGGACCTTGCCGTACTGGTCGACCACGGCCATGGGGTCGGAGGACGGGCCCATCTTGCAGGTGCAAGAAATGTGCTGGGAGGTGGTCACCTCCCGGTACAGGTATTCGTCCAGCGCCTCGTCGGAGGCCAGTTCGGCGTCGGTGGGCTCGATGCGCTCCTGGATGATGTCTTTGAAGGCTGGGTCCTCGCCGAGGGCCACGCAGATACGGACCGTCTCCCTCAGGCGCTCCCTGTCGACTTCCTCCTCCAGGTAACGGTAGTCCAAGAACGGCTGCACATTAGGGTCGGCGGACTGGAGCCGCAGTTCCCCGGCCCCAGCGGCCAATTGGATACCGCTGGACATGCGGATGCCCAATGGCGCCATCCGTTCGCCGCCCCGGTTGATCCGCTCGGTGGCGAAGGACTGCATGGAGACCTTCATGTCGTTTCGGAGGTTGGAGCCGCCCGCGGTGTAGCGCAGGGTTGCCTGCATCCGGGGAGCATTGCCGTCCAACTTAACTCCGGGCTTGGTGCGCCAGGTGACGTAGACCAACGGGTGGTCGCGCATGTTCTGGCCGACCCCGGGGGCGTCATGGACCACCGGTATGCCGAATTCTTGGAGATGGGCCGCCGGTCCGACCCCAGAAAGCATCAGGATATGGGGCGAGCCGATGGCCCCGGAACTCAAGATTATCTGAGCGCCTTCGACCGTGAAGGTCTCGCCGCCGCTCTCCACCTCGACGCCCGTGGCCCGCTTGCCCTCGAACAGGATGCGTTGGACGTGGCAATCGGCCCGGATGGTCACGTTGAGGCGGTGCCTGATCTGGTCCAGATACCCCAAAGCCGTGCTCATGCGGATACCGTTGGGGTTATTCAGCGGCGTGGGGCCCACGCCCGTAGAATCTGGGTTATTGTGGTCGGGAGCGTCCGGGTAGCCGGCGGCCCGGCAGGCCAGGTAGAAGGCCTCGGTGGCCGGATGCCAGGTGTCCCGGGCGAAGCGGTGCATCACGATGGGCCCTTCCGTGCCGTGGAAATCATCGCTGAAGTCGGTGTCGGTCTCTATCATCCGGAAAAAGGGCAGGCAGTCCTGATATTTCCATTCGGTATTGCCCATCTCCGCCCAGGAGTCGTAGTCCTCGGGCACGCCCCGCAGGAAGACCTGTCCATTGATGGCGCTGGAACCTCCGGTGACCTTGCCCCGGGGAACCATCATCTCCGGCGCCGTCTCGGTGGCTTTGCCAATGAACTGCCAGTTATGGTCGCTGACCATGATGTCGATCTCGGTTGCGTAGCCGAACTTCACTTCCTCGGGCAGGTGCTCGAAGTCCGGGTAGTCAGGTCCCGCCTCCAGCAGCAAGATATTCTTGCTTGGGTCTTCGGAAAGCCGGGTCGCGACGATGGAGCCGGCTGACCCCGCGCCCAGGACAATATAGTCGTATTTCATGTCTCCTCCGGTAAATGTACAGTCCTTCCGCGGCGCGATCGACTCTCCGCGGAAGGACTGGCAATCTCGTACTGACCGATGCCCTAGAACAATGAGTCTGGGGTTTTGATGCCTTCGAAGTCCGACTCGGTAGCGGGGGCGTCCAGTTTGATGCCCAGGTCGGTCTGCATGTGATGGTAGACCTGCTTCAGGTGGTGTGTGCTGTGGCTCAAGATGATGTTCAACAGCTCCAAAACCGTGACCTCACCGCCGTAGTGGGCGGGCACTTCCCGGTCGAAAGCGTCGCTGTTTTCGCTGTTGAGGAACACAACGATGTCGCCGCGGACCTTTTCGCCGTATTCGGCCATCTCGGCGGCGGTATAGACATCTTTCAACCGTTCGTCGGAGGCCCGCATGTCCTCTTGGCTCATGCTGCCCACCGTGTGGCTCAGGTAGGCCACTTCGGGGAAGGACATGATGTGGAGAACGGTACGCCGCAGGGTCCATGGCCGCCATGGCACGTCGGCGTCCAATTGCTCCTGGGTGAATTGGGCGGTGGTCCGGACCGCGGCGCTCAGGATCTTTTCGTATTTCTCGGCCAGCCAGTCGGTCTTTCCCGAAAGGTCAACCTGTACGTTGAGCTTTAGCGCGGGAATCAACTTCTTTGGGAAGTAGCCGATGATAACTTCAGTGTCATCGATGATGGTCACGGGCAATGCCTTGATGCCCCGGCTGCGCAGGTCCTCCAGGGCTTGCTTGTCTTCCAGTACGTTGTGGTGCTCATACTGAACACCGTTGGACTTTAGGAATTCCTCCACCGTCCGGCAACTGAATCAACCAGGTTGCGTGTAAACGTGGACGTTCATTGCACCCTCCAGTCGTTTTGGTCCATCAGTTATCAATAAGAACGGCCCCGCCGGGCCTGGAAAACCAAGGACATCCTAACACGAGTCCGAGCCTCAAGTTTAGACCATAAACCGCCAAGCCATGGGCCCGCCGGCGGGTCCGCTTGCGAATAAAAACCCCCTATGACAGACTAGTTTGATGCCCTTGATACCGATTCCGCCCAACCGAAGCATGGCAGTGACTCCTTGAAGCTGATCACGGCTTTGTCTGCCGCGGCGGTATCTTTGTTGGCGATTGCGGCCTGCACCCGGTCCGGAGAAGAGGCCGCGCCGGCAACGGAGCCAATCAGCCCCGCGGTCCCGGCCGTGGCCGCCACCCACACTCCGCCTCCCACCGCAACTGCCGTCCTGGCGCCCACTCCGACTCAGCCGCCTACGGCGGCCGCCATCCCGAAACCCGCGCCCACGCCAACGGCCACACCCGTTGAGACTGCCACGCCCCCACCACCCACCGCCACTCCGCAGCCAACGGCGACTCCCATACCACAGCCCACGGCAACCCCCTTACCCACCGCCACACCAAGGCCGCCCCGACCAGACTCAACCCGGCTCAATCTTGGGGGAGGCGTCTTCTTGAGCGTCTCGCCAGAGGTCACGATCGCAAGCCGCGAAGTTTCTTTCTCCCTGTCAGGGCTCCCCCCCTGGGAACCGGTCTCGTTCACCTTTGTCGACCCTCAGGGCGTTCCCGCATCTTGGATCACCGCCGAGGACGTGCACGTGCTGGACCTAGACCAGGCGGAAGTCAAGACGATTCGGATGTACCCGACGGATTCTGGAGAACTGGAATGGACACGGTACGGAGCCCAGGACCACGCGGGCGCCTGGTCGGTGGACATCGATCTTGGCGGCAGCATTTATTCCGCTGCCTACACCCTGGAAAGCCTTACTTTAATGGACTTCGAAACAGTATCGATTGGAACGCTACTCACGAAGCATGAGGCCCCGGGTTTCGCAGTCTACTACTCGGACTTGGTTCCCACGGCCCTGGTGGTCGACCTCCAAGAACACCTAAGCGACACTGCCTTGCTTTTAGAGCGGAGGATCCAGACCGAAATGAGCACGATCCCCGATATTTACCTGGCGGGCAACCACGAATTGATGGGCCAAGTCAGTACCGTAACGGGCATCGATCTGGGCTTCGAAGACGGGTATTACATAACCGGCGGGCAACTTCCAGGCATCTTCATGCGCACCGATCTGCTGGGCACCGAGGTGCGCCGGTTGTTGACCCACGAGTACATCCACCATGTCTTCGACAGTCTGGCCAACGATCAAACGCTGCCGGCCTGGCTCACCGAGGGGCTATCCAAGTATTACGAATTTGACACCGCTTTATCGGGGTCAAGACCCGATGCTTCCCAATTGCGGCAATTCACGTCGTCCGACTTGGCGCGCGCGGCGGCCCAAACGGGCGCCTTGTTCAGCTTGGCAACCCTGGAAAGCCAGACCGAATGGAACGCCCGCACCGATTCGGACGAGCTCGCTCTCCAGTATGCCGAGGCCTACATGGCCGTGCGCTATTTGATCGAGACCTACGGTCTACTGGCCGGCAAAGACCTGGTGGAGACGATCGGCCTTGGGGTCGGCCTGTCGGTTTCGCTCAAGACGGTTACAGGGCTGGACCTGGGTGTTTTCGAGTCCCAGTTCAACCATTGGCTGGTGCGATGGGAAGACCCGGAACGGGGCCTCATCTCCGAATATTTGATAGCCTTGGACGTCATCTTGGCTGCGGAGTCCATCAACTCGGAACAGCGGGCACAGAACATCGGTACGTCAATGACCGCCGAAGAGTCGGTCAACAGCCGCGCCGCCCTGGTGCGGTCCACCGAAGAGCTGATCGGCGGCCTGCAAATTTTGTCCCCACCGGAACGGGCCCAGGAGCTGCACCAGCAGGCTGAAGAACACCTTGGGCGTGTCCTGGAATGGCTCACCCTGGAGTTGCGCGCCGCAGAGACCCAGAACAATTCTCCTCTGAACGCCGCAAACGCCATGATCCCAGAACTCAGGGCCAGGGATTTCACGCTGAAACGCAACCTGTCGAATCTCCGTTTCATCTTCAATCTCGCTGAATAGCTTCCCGGTCCAACGGTCCCGTAGGTGCCGCCGCTGGGCTGATATGCGATAATGCCGTCTGCCCACGAGGGTTCCTCAGGGTCCACGCCTTCACCGAACATCCCAAGACAAGAGCAGGCCTAAATGAAATACGACTACATAATCGTCGGCGCCGGTTCGGCCGGCTGCGTCATCGCCAACAGGCTATCGGACGACCCCAGCAAGTCGGTCTTGCTGCTGGAGGCGGGGCCGGACTACCCCGAATTTGAGCATTATCCCGATGACCTGAAATTTGGTTACAACCAGACCGCCTCGGCTGTGGACGCGCCCCACAACTGGTCTTTCCAGGGCAACACCACGCCGGAGCAGACCACTCCCATGCCGGTGCCCAGGGGCCGGGTGGTGGGCGGCTCCAGCGCCATCAACGGCCAGGTGCTGCTGCGCGGGATCCCCGAGGACTACGACGCCTGGGCCGCCATGGGCAACGACCAATGGGGATTCACCGACGTGCTGCCCTACCTGAGAAAATTGGAGACCGACACCGACATCCACGACGATTTCCATGGTTCGGAAGGACCGATCCCGGTGCGCCGCCACGGGCAGGAAACCTGGCTGCCCGCCCAAAACGCGTTCTACGCCGCCGTCCGCGCCCAAGGCCATCCCAACGACCCAGACATGAACCACCCGGAGTCCAGCGGGGTTGGGCCGATCCCCATGAATAACCCCAACGGCATACGAATGAGCACCGCCCTGACCTATCTGGCCGAATGCCGGCACCGGCTAAATCTTACGATCAAACCAAATGTCACCACCCACCGGGTCATCTTTGAGGACCAGCGCGCCATCGGAGTTGAGGTGGAGAGCGACGGAGAACGCTTCGTTGTTGAAGGTTCGGAGATAATCCTGACTTGCGGGGCCATCGGCTCACCCCAACTGTTGATGCTGTCGGGAGTCGGCCCTGCCGAGCTGTTGAACGGACTGGGGATACCCCTGGTCCTCGAAGCGCCGGGTGTGGGACAGAACTTGAGGGACCACCCCAACGTCCGCGTGCCCATCGAGGTGCACGACGATTTCCCCCTTAACCCCGAAGACCCGCGCACTCAGGTGGCCCTGCGCTACACCGCCGCCGGGTCTGACCTGAGGAATGACATACAGATAATGGCGTCATCATTCTCCTCGCCCATCTCCGGCGACCCTTTGGAAGCCGAGGGCATCCGGTTCACCTGTATCTTGGAACTGGCCTACGGTTCCGGTAACTTGAAGATCACCTCCACCGACCCAAACGTGCAGCCCGAACTGAATTACAACTACTTTCAGGACGACCCCCGGGACCTCTCCCGGCTCAGGGAAGCGGTCAGGAAGTGCGTTAAGATCCTGGAACACGACGAATACAAACCAATAGTGAAAACGATGCTTGAACCCTTGCCGGCCGACTTGGAATCGGACGAAACCTTGGACAATTGGCTGAAACGGAGCGTCACCACCACTCAGCACATATCCGGCACCTGCAAGATGGGCCCGGACTCGGACCCCATGGCGGTGGTGGACCAGCGGGGCCGGGTCAAAGGACTGCAGGGGCTGCGCGTCGCCGACGCGTCGATCATGCCAGATTGCATCCGGGCCAACACCAACTGCACGACTATAATGATCGGAGAGCGTGTGGCCGACTGGATCAAAGAGGGTTAACGGGAGTACAGATGCGATTCGGCAGCTTCGTTTTTTCGATCAGCGCCGACCCGAACGCCGACCACGAGGTGATTGCTCAGACCCTGCGTGAGATAGAGATCGCCGAGGAGGTGGGGTTCGACGCCGTTTGGCTCACCGAGCACCACTTCGATGGGGCAGTGGCCTACGCCGACCCGGTGGTTTTCGGAGCGGCGGTGGCCGTCCGGACCAAACGAGTCCTCATCGGGTTCGCGGTGGTGGAGATGGCTCTGCACCACCCGGTGCGCCTGGCGGTGCAGACATCGTTGCTGGACAACCTGAGCAACGGCCGGCTGATCGTGGGCACCGGACGTGGCTCGGCCTTCAACGAATACGAATACATCGGTTTCGGCATCACCCTGGAACAAGGGCGGGAGATGCTGGACGAGGCCGAGGAACTGTTGGTGAAGGCTTGGACCGGCGAGGACGTGGTGCATAAAGGCCGCTTTTGGGACCTGTCATTCCCCGGCCTGCGGCCCCGGCCCTACCAGAAACCCCACCCGCCCATCGTCCGGGCCTGCATCTCCGAGGAATCCATGGTCGAGATGGGCCAGGCCGGAAGGCCGGTGCTGATCGGAGTCCAGACCCTTGAGACGCTCAGGCACCGGTTCGGACGCTACAGGGAAGCCCTGGAAGGGTCAGGCCTGAGCGAGAGCCAGGTTGAAAGTACCCTGGACCAGACCTGGTCCCAACGGGGACTGTTCGTCTGTGACAGCGACCAAGAGGGGCTGGAAGTGGCCGAGGCGGGCCTGGCCAGGTACAAGGCCCACCTGCTGGACGCCCGGGTAAGGTTCAATCCCGGTGGCGCGCCGCCTCCTCCTCCCGGCACACCTCCACCGGCCAGCGAGATCGTTGAACACGCCTTCTTGGCCGGGACTCCAACCACCGTGGCGGGGAAGTTGGAGGAACTGCGGGACACCGGCGTCCGCAACATGTTGCTCAACCCAAACGTGGGCCAGATACCGGCGGAGCAGGTGGAGAAATCGCTGCGGCTGTTCGGCGAGAAAGTGCTGCCTAGATTCCGGGACGATTAAACTTGACCAGCCAGAGCCAATTCGACCTCACCGGTAAAGTAGCCGTGGTCACCGGCGGCAACGGCGGGATCGGATTGGGCATCGCCATGGGACTGGCCGGCGCCGGGGCCAACATTGTCGTCGCCGCCCGCAGTGTGGAGAAAACCGCCCAGGCATTGGAAGATATCCGGGCGCTGGGCGTGGAAGCCCACGGCATCACCGTCGATGTCACCCAAGAACCGGCGATCCAGCGCATGGTCACCAACACCATCGACCACATGGGCCGCTTGGACATCCTGGTGAACAACTCGGGCATCGCCATCAGGGCCCAGCCCCAGGAGTTGACCGCCGCCCAGTGGGACTCGGTGATGGACGTGAACCTGCGGGCGGCATTCCTGGCGTCCAAAGAGGTCTACGCCCACATGGTGAGCGCCGGTGGGGGCAAGATCATCAACGTGGGTTCCATGTATTCGCTCTTCGGCAGCGACTGGGGCGCGCCTTATGCCGCCAGCAAGGCAGGCCTGGTCCAACTGACCAAGAGCCTGGCGGTGGCCTGGGCCAAGGACAACATCCAGGTGAATGCCGTCCTGCCCGGCTGGTTCGTCACCGACCTGACCCGCGGCATCCCCGACGCCGACCCGGAACGCTACGAAAACATCAACCGCCGCATCCCCACCGGCCGCTGGGGCGAACCGTCAGAACTAGGCGGCGCCGCCGTTTTCCTAGCCAGCGCCGCGTCAAACTACGTCACGGGGTCAGTATTGGCGGTGGACGGCGGGTATTCCTCGGCTTAACTCCCCTCAAAGAACCGCCTCGGGTTCTCGACCATAATCTGGTTGATCACTTCGTCGGAGACACCCAGGTCCCTTAGGCGGGGGAGCACGTTCCGGGTGATGAAGTTGTAGCCGTCGGGGTTGTACCTGATTCGCTCCTCTTGTACGGCCAGTCCGTACCGGGCCTTGGGCACCGAGTGGTCGTGCGACAGCATGATCCGGTTGGTGTGGCCGGCGTCGATCAACTGCTTGGTCAACTGGGTCCGTTCCTCCCACAAAGGCGTCCCCGGACGGCGCCCGCCCGGGAAACGGTCCAGGCCCAACCAGACCCCCTTCTTCAAGAGACCCACCAGGTAGGCCATGTCCATGTCATCGTTGCTGTGGCCGATGTAGACCCGGTCCATGTCCACTCCCTCATCCATGAGGATACGGACCTGCTCGTCGCCCACCCGGTCCGGCGACCAGGTGTGGGTCGAGATGGGGACGCCGGTGCGGACAGAAGCCTGACCGGCGGCCCGCAGCACGATCTCCTGCGGAGGCGTAACCCCTCCCTCGTCGCTGGCGACCTTGATGATGCCCGCCTTGATCCCAGTCCTTTCGATACCCTCCTCGATCTCTCTGACGTAAAGATCGGCGATGACCTGAGGCGCCAGGTCGGCGAACGGGCGCGGCACCGCCAGGTGGTTGCCGGTGGCCGCGATTATCTGCACGCCCGTGGCCTGGGAAACCTCTTTCATCATCTCAACGTCCCGTCCCAGGTCGATGGTAGTCACATCTATGATGGTGCGGAGCCCCTCCCTGTGGGCCTCCCTCAATGTCGCTTTGGCCTGCTCGACGATTCCCGGACGGTCGACTAGTTCGGGAAAGGTGTGAAGGATGCCGGCGGCGTTGGTGGCCAAGTGTTCGTGACTAAGCGTAAACCCCAGGTCCGCGGTGTCCACCGGCCCCAAAACGGTATTTACGGTTGACAATGTTTTCGCCCCCTATAGTTACTGCTCCCACATTCTAATCCCAATTTGCGCGGTTGAGCCGGGTAAAAACAAAGGCCTTTTCCCCGTGGCAGGGGAATTGCCTCATCAAGGTTTCGACCGCACTGAGTTCCCGGTTTGAAAGGCGCTACCGATTTGTCACCCTGAGCAGAGCGAAGGGACTGCCGTGTTCAGTCTGGCAGATTCTTTCCCGACGCGTCGGGAGCGCTCCTCGGAATGCCAGTTTGGAGGTGGACGGGCACATTTGTGGGATTTTAAAGATGGGGCCGCCGCGTCCAAGCTATGATTGCGCCGCTGGAAATAAATCCATGAGGCCAAAATGGAATATCGCGTAATCATCGCCGGCCACACCTGCCGGACCTGCAAGATGGGCCCGGCATCCAGCCCGGAGGCGGTGGTCGACCGATTGTGCCGGGTCCACGGCGTCGAGGGACTGAGGGTGATCGACGCGCCGGTGATGCCGGAGATCCCCCGGGGCCAACACCAACGCCGCGTTCATCATGATCGCCGAGCGGGTCTCAGATTGTTTAACCGGAAACCCATAGCTTGAACTGCACCCTGTCCAATCCCATAATGTTCGGTATGGATGCGTCTATCAGATACGCCCGGACCACCGACGGAGTCGGCATCGCGTTGTGGACGTTGGGGACCGGAGAGCCTCTGGTATACATGGCCGGCTCTCCCTGGTGCCACGTCGAGTTGCTGCAGCTTCCCGCTTGCGTCCAGTGGTACGAACGCCTGGCGGAAGACCGGATGTTGGTGCGATACGACGTCCGGGGCACCGGGCTATCGGACCGGGAAGTCGACGAATATTCCCTGGCGGCGCACATCCTGGACTTGGAGGCGGTGGTCGAATCCCTCGGTCTCCAAAGATTCACGTTATTTGCCGCCGCCGACGCCGGGCAAGTGGCCATTGCCTACGCCGCAGGCAATCCGGACCGTATATCTAGTCTGGTCTTGTGGTGCTCGTGGTCCAAGGGCTCAGAGATACTCTCTCCCAGGCTCGATGCTTGGCGTGGATTGCTGGACCACGATTGGCAGCTTATGACCGACACCTGCGCGCATATCGCTTTGGGATGGTCTGAAGGAGAGGTCGGACGCCTGGCTGCGGAGAACCTGCGGGAGAGCGTTACGCCCGAAGTCATGAGGGCGGCCCTGGATGCCGCGTCGGGGCTCGATGTTTCAGCGTTGCTCCCTCAGATCGAAGCGCCGACCTTGGTTTTCAGCCGGCCCGATATATCGTGGATCCCAGCGGAAGCGGCCAGAAACCTCGCCTCCCGCATCCCCAACGCCCGGCTGTCCATCGTCGACGGCGAGTCGACGGCGCCGTACCTGGGCGACACCCAAGCCGTGATCGATTCCCTGCATCGATTTCTGAACGCTGAAGACCCAGCAGTTATGCCCGGTCCGGACGTGGTTTCGAACGAGACGCGAGGCCGCGATAAAGCCCCACCGGCCGGCCTGACCGCCCGGGAAACCGAGGTGCTGCGAATGGTGGCCGGCGGCAAGACCAACAACGAGGTTGCCGAAGAATTGGTCTTGAGCATCAGGACGGTGGAGCGTCATATCGGCAACATCTACTCCAAGATCGGCGCCCGCGGGCGTGCCGACGCCACGGTTTTTGCTCTGACGCAAGGCATCTTGTAGTCCACACGTAGACGGCCTGGGTGTTTCCCGCCAATCGGGGGCGCATTCGCGCCCTTTTTTTGTTTCCGGATTTGGGTGGTTTCCCGGATGGCCGGCGCCGTCCAACCGGGTAATCTCTTGTCTATAGGGTCACACCTGCATCAGTGCAGCCTGAGAATCATCTAAAAAGTCGGGAGAGAAAGATGACAAGCACAAAATTGGAAAACAATCGCATGAGCGTCGCGGAGATCGCAAAGAACCTGAACGACGCAGGATTGCCGCCGGAATTCGGGGAGGACAACTCGCGTTTCCTGATCAAGATGTTCCGGACCTTGGCGCAAGGCGGGCCGGTCACCCAAGAGATGACCGCCAAGGCCGCCCGGGAATCGGGAATCTCTTACGAAGCAGCGGACCAGTTCTTGCGTCAGATGACCGAGAGGGACTCAAACGACAACATCATCGGTCTGATGGGGCTGTCACTGAACCAGGATTGGGCCCACCGTTTGACCATTGGAGACCGTTCGTTCCGCACCTGGTGCGCCTGGGACACCCTTTTCCTGCCTGCGATACTGGGCGAAGAGGTTATGGTCGAATCGGATTCTCCGGTCAGCGGCGAAACTGTGCGGCTCACCGTGACACCAAATGAAGTCCTGAGTGTCAGTCCCGAAGGCGCCGTGGTGTCCATAGCGACCCTCGACCCCGAGGCCGACGGTCTGCCGTCGGTCGAGGCCATCTGGGGCAATTTCTGCCATCAAGTGTTCTTCTTTCCATCCATGGAAGAAGCTTCAGAGTGGGCCCGGGGAAAGAGCAATATCGAGCTCGTGTCCGTTGCGGAAGGGTTCGAATTGGGGAAATTGGTCTTGTCCGAGCTCCTTGGGTATGCTGAATAACGGTCTCGGGAATTAGGTGAAAATCATGATGAATACGATCACAAAAGCGACGATAACCTGCCCAAATTGCGGGCATGCTCAGACTGCCGGTATGCCATCGGATGCGTGCCAGTTCTTTTACGAGTGCGTAAACTGCAAGACCGTACTGAGACCTCAAGGGGAAGACTGTTGTGTCTTCTGCTCTTACGGCGATACCAAATGCCCGATGAAGCAAGAGGGACCGGTCTAGGCCAAGCTACAATTACCATTGATCTTTCAACCCGGAGTAGACCATGGACCAAGACTCGATCGAAAAGTTGCTGATCAGCGATTGGGCCTCGGGGCTGCGCATCACCACCGTTCCCCAGGCCATGCGCCGGCTCGGTTTTGCCGACGACCCGGAGCAACGCTGGGAAATGGCAAACCGCATGGACGACCGGTGGCACCGCACCTTGGAAACGCCGGAGAAGGTGCAAGAGGTCGGTTTGGCCATTGGCCTGATCACCGAAGGGGACCAAGCAGACCTCTCGCAACATTGGCGCGATCAGGTCGGCAGTTGGGACCGGGCGTCCATCCTGTTAACCGACAACGAAAAACTGATGGCGCGCCAGATTTTGTACCGCCAAAAATCCGACTCATCTCTGCCGTCTCCGGAAGACATCGCGGCCGCGATCGGCGCCGGAACCGATGAAACAGTTAACGGGATCCGGATGTTAACCCGGCTCGATTTCCTAACACTCCCCGACGGCCAATCTGTGGATAGTTACGCGTTGGCCGAGGATCACGGCAGGTTTCTTGACGGGTTGGGCTTTTCGTTCCATACCGTGACCTTGGACGGAGACGAGCAGTTCGGCATTCCTTGAGCCATCGACTTCCTGCTGTTGGTCAACAGCCAATACCGTGAACACCGCATCAAGCTGGACGACGCCTGCGCCCATTGCGCCCAACGGGTCCAGATCGAGGCGGAGAAAGGGAGGGTTACATCGGTATTACCTGATGAAGCAGTTGTTCACAGGGGCGGCACTTGAGGCCAGAACAACCTCTTCCGGTCGGAAGAGCACCTGAGAGAATGGAACGGCGGAGTGCTTCCGGAGCCAGACTCATGGACGCTGGCATCTGAAGGCATAGATGCGATCAGAGGATGATCGTCGAAGTCTCTTTGAGAATGTGGGAAGGACTATTGGCTAATCCGCCATCCGTGTAGAATACCGGCAACCCTTACCGCAAGGCACCGGTGACTCCCATGGTAAGCCAGCCTAGCCAGACATTCGTCGGCCGCCAACGAGAAATGGAAACGCTAACCGCCGCCTTGGATGACTCGCTCGCGGGGCGGGGCCGGGTTGTGATGCTGGCCGGGGAGCCGGGCATCGGTAAGACACGTATCGCTGAGGAATTGGCCGGTCTAGCTGAACAACGTGGCGCTCGGGTTCTTTGGGGCTGGTGTTACGAGCAAGAGGGAGCGCCTCCGTATTGGCCGTGGGTCCAACCGGTTCGCTCCTACATAAATGCCACGGACCCTGAACTGCTGCGTGTCCAGATGGGCCCCGGAGCGGCAGACATCGCGGAGGTTATCCCCGAGGTACGGAACCAGTTGCCGGATCTGGAGCCGCCGCCGGCGTTGGACCCTAATCAAGCCAGGTTCCGCCTCTTCGACTCCATTGCCGCCCTCTTCAAGAGCGCCTCCCAGGCGCAACCATTGATGCTGGTGCTGGAAGACCTGCATTGGGCCGACCAAGCTTCCCTCTTGCTGCTTGAGTTTTTGGCCCGTCAAATATCGGAAATTAGCCTATTGGTCGTGGGTACCTACCGCGATGCTGAGGTGTCCTCGGAGCATCCGCTGTTTGGAACCTTGGCCCATCTGTCTCGTAACCCATCGTTCCACCGTCAGATACTCGATGGTCTAGCTCCCTCGGATGTTGAGGAGTTCATCCTCGCAGCCAACGCATCCGATCCTTCCCAAGAACTGGTTGACGCCGTATACGCCCACACCGAAGGCAATCCATTTTTCATGACGGAAGTGATTCGCTTGCTCGGCGAGCATGGGGATTCGGCAGATTCTTTGGTCGATAGCAGAACGATGCTGCTGGCGATACCGCAAAGCGTGCTGGAGGTTATCGGGGAACGGTTGAACCGCTTGTCGAAAGAATGCAACAGCTTGCTGACAACTGCGGCAGTCATTGGACGCCAGTTTGACTTTAATCTGCTGGGTGCGCTGAACGAAGAAATCGCTGAATTCGAACTGATAGGAATGGTAGAGGACGCTTTGGCGGCGCAACTGATCCAAGAGATTCCGGACGCAAAAGACCGCTACCAATTCTGCCACGCCTTGGTACAGCAGACCTTGCTCGAACGGCTTTCAACCAGCCGCAAGGTACGGCTCCACGCAAGGGTCGGCGAGGTTCTGGAGACGCTGTACGAAAATCATTTTGAAGAACACGCTGCTGAACTGGCCTACCACTTCGCCGAGGCCGAACCGTCGGTCGGAATAGACAAGCTGGTGAAGTACACCATGCTGGCCGGGGAAGGGGCACTTGCGGCATATGCCCATGAAGAGGCCCTCGTACATTTTTCGCGAGGACTGATTGCCAAAGGAGTGGACGTTGAGGGCGTGACGCCGCTGCCTGACGCCGATGCGGCGGCACTTCTGTTTGGCCTTGCGCGAGCCCAAGCCGCGACACTACGCAGACACAACCTTGACGTGGCGTTTGCCAGCTTAAGTCGAGCGTTCGATTTCTACGCTGAGACCGATGAAGTAACCCAGGCAATAACCGTTGCCGAGTTTCCGATGCAGACGTTACCAGGCCACCAACTCGCCGCGAAGCTTGTCGGCCGGGCATTGCGATTGATTCCTCCGGATTCTCCGGAAGCTGGCCGCCTGTGGGCTAATTACATTCTTGTCATGGGATTGGAGGAAGGGGATTACCAAGCTGCTGTGGACGCATTCGAAAGCGCATTGGGCATTGCTCAGCGCACTGGAGACGTGGTGCTGGAGGCACGGGCCTTGGCCAACTCTTCGATAGTCGACTACTGGCATATGCGATGGCAAGGGGCTATAGAAAAGGGCTTGCGCGTCTCCGAGATGCCACGGCTAGCCGCGGACCAATTTGTCGGAAGTGAATTCCAGAGCCTAGTGGCAGCTGCTTTTTGGCACCTTGGTGATTCAAAAGCGGCGCAACCACATGCAGAAACCTTGCTGGCATCGGCGGAGGGGCTACGTGACCGATACCGGCTGGCTACTGCGCTTTGGTTCAATAGTTTGCTTTCTGCGTGCCAAGGCGAGTGGCAAGCCGCCAAAGAATTTAATGAGCGAGGGTTACTCGTGTCACCCTCTGACACCCGTCTTCTCGGCACCAGAATGGTGATGGAATTCGATTTAGGTGACGCGATACAGGGTCAAGCTTACCTAGAAGAATTTCTGGAGGTTATTGGGAAATTATCGCCTGAACCGAGATTAGACCATGCATTCGCTGCGCTGTTGATACCTATTACTACTCGTATCACCGGCGCGGTGGACCAACTACACATGGCTGAAAGCGCGGCAACAACGGCGCTCGCGGTATCCACAAACCCGCTCGTCACTAAGTTCGCCAGACTAGGTCTGGGTCTGATCGCTGTGCTACGTGGGGATGTCGAAGCAGCAAAAGAGCAGTATGTTACCTTGGGCTCCGCCTCTGGTACCTATCTGAATATCTCTGGTGACCGTATTTTGGGTCTCATGGCCCAGACCATGGGAAAATTGGACCAAGCAATGGCCCACTTCGAGGACGCCCTGGCGTTCTGCCGCAAGGCCGGAAATAGGCCGGATTTAGCTTGGACCTGCCATGACTACGCCGCCATGCTGATCGAACGCAACAAGGCGGAGGACTTGGCCAGGGCGAAAGACCTGTTGGACGAGTCTCTGTCCATCTCCAGCAACCTAGCCATGAGGCCTCTTTTAGAACGGCTAGCGGCCCTGCAGGAGAGTGCAGAATCGGGATCGGCAAGGGGACCCGCGTTCCCTGACGGCCTTACCCAACGGGAGGTTGAAGTTCTACGCCTGGTGGCCAGCGGAAGGACAGACCGAGAGATCGCCGAAGATCTTATCATCAGTGTACGGACGGTCACCACACACGTGGGAAACATCCTCAACAAGACCGGATCCGCCAACAGGGCCGAAGCCGCGAGCTACGCCAATCAGCACGGCTTGGTTGCAACCGTTTCCGAAGGTGAAGGCTAGCGTCTAGGGAAAATTGCCGGATCGCTACTCGGCTCGGGTGCTCTGTTGTTGCATTTAGTGCTTTGCGCAACCTGCTTGTTGGTGATGCAATGGCTAAAATCGATGGCGCACATGAAAAAGAGGCCCGGTCGTACTTGAAACAAAGTCCGATCGTAGGTTAGGTATGCTCATCGGGGTAGGCATCGCCCTGGTCCCACTTGCGGGGCTGGGAATCCTCTTTTTTTAAAAAGGTCACCCCAAAGCCAAGTGACAGTCAACAGGACGCGAAATCCATCATAAAAAAGTATTCACATCTGATCGACGACTATACCAGGACAAACGACGGGTAGCGGCGCCACGGCAACTTGATGACAATATTTGCGTGGAGTGGCCGCTCAACCGGATTTTTCTGAAGACGTGATTCCGTTTTTTAGGTCTTCAGCCACCTGGTCCGGGTCTCTGAAGAGGGGGTCGAACATCCCACCGCCGCTGGGGAATTCGACGGTCAATACATCGGTGTCATCATTGAGGGTCACGTAGCCCAACTCCATCGGCGAGTTAGCGTCGCTGAGGGTCTCGCCGTTCAGCGTCACGACCGTCTTGGTGCCGGGCTTGCCACCGAAAGCCCCGCCGGCTGCGAATGCCAACCGGTGCGGATGTAGATAGATCTGCAATGGATGAGGGTGTCCGGCAAGTCTGGACATGGAGATCCGTTCACCGGGGCTGCCGCGAAACTTACCAGGGCCCGCCGAGTCCTGAATAAACTCCTTGGCGTTGATCAACACCGGGCTGTTCAGTTCGAAAACCTCGACGGGCACATTGGAAGCGCTGCTGGGAAACATGTTTTGGCCCGCGCCGTCGCCTCCGCTGGTCGCGCCTCGGCCGCCGCCGCAGAAAAAGTGGGCGTTGAACACGTTCCCATCCGCCTCCACGCCATAGGTCTGTAGTATGGACATAAGGCCGTTTCCAGCTTGGATCCGGTCCGGCAATACCGCCGAAAGGGCCTGGAAGATCGCGCCGTGGATGTACCAGCCGGTGTTGACCCGCGAGCCGACCGAAGCCGGGAAGGTGCAGTTGATGATGCTGCCTTCCGGCGCAGTCACTTTGATCGGCTCGAAGCACCCCTCGTTGACCGGCACTTCGGGAGTGAGCAGGCAGGCCAGAGTGTAAAGCGTGTGGCCTAGGCTGTAGATCATGGTGCAGTTGATGCCGCCATGGTCGATTTGAGGCGATGAGCCGGCGTAGTCCACCAAGATGCCGTCGCCTTCCACTCTCAACTTAACCGCGATCTTGAGGGGCGTGCCCATGCCGTCGGTGAACACTTCGTTCGTGTATTCGCCGTCCGCCATCCGGGCGATGGCGGCCCGCATGGCTTCCTCGGAGCGCCCTCGTATCGCGGCGGACAACTCTTCCAGGTCCGGCAGGCCGTACTCCTCGAGGAATGCCACGACCCTTTCACAGCCCGAGGCGTTGGCCGCCACCTGGGCTTCCAAGTCCGTCAACACCATGTCGGGCGCTCTTACGTTCCACCGGAACATGTCGAACACCAGTTCGTTGGGCGTCCCTTGGTCGTAGAGCTTGCAGATGGGGAAGAAGATGCCCTCCTCATATGAGTCCCGAACGTTTTTGGCGTCCAGGGAGCCGCCGATATCCGAGGTATTGGCGATGTTTCCCGCGAAGCCGACGACCTGCCCTCGGAAAAACACCGGCGTGACCACGGCGATGTCCGGCAGGTGGCCGGCGCACATCCAGGGGTCGTTGGTTAAAAATACGTCACCAGGCCGCATGGATTCAGCCGGATATTTTTTCAGTATCTCCTTGGTCACATTGGGCATGGTCATGTTGAACACGGGCATGCTGCGGTAGGCGTGGGCGATGGAGCGCCCTTGGGAGTCGAGAATCTCGCAGCCGAAGTCGTTGGCCGAGGCGATGATCGTGGACACGGCGGTCCGCAGCGTGGTGGTCCACATCTCTTCGGTGATATTGACCAACCGGCTCCACATGATCTCCAAAGATACCGGATCGAATTTCGCCATTTTCACACCATCCTCTGCAATTCGGTGGAAATCACCCGATGTCGATGACCAGATTCGAGAATGAATCGACCTCGGCCGCGTCGTTGGGGCCGATGACCGCGGTCGATTCCCGCTCCTCTATTATGGCCGGGCCTTCGATGTGATGCCCGGCGCGCAACCGGTACCGGTCGTAGACTGCGCAATCCACGAAACCTCCGGATTCCTTGAAGTAGGCCTTCCGCCGGCCTTTGAGGGCGATTTTGGGGTCGGCATCGGCCGCGGGACTCTGCTCCTGTAACTTCACTTCCCGTTGGGGGATTCGGACCAATAGCCGCCAATTTTGTACCTGGACCGGTATGTTTAGGTTTTTCCGGCTATAAAGAGATTGGTAGAGTTCGTGAAATCGGTCCTCTAGATGGCTGACGTTGGCGCCACTCAGCGGCCAGTCAGGAAGCGTCACGTTCAGTTCATGGATCTGGCCCACCAGACGCAGGTCGGCGCTCCGGACCAATTCCATGCTCTCTGGGGGTAGTCCCGCCTCCCGCAGCATGGCCGCGCCCGAGTCCTCCATCTCCGAAAATAGCCGGTCCACGGCCGCCCAGTCGGTGTCCTCGAGTAAACCCGGGAGGGAGCGGACCTCTTCGAACGAGATGGGAGCGGCCAGACAACCAACCGTGGAGGTTACGCCCGCCGCCAGGGGCACAATCACTTTTTTGACCCCGAGTATCCGGGCCACTCCGCAGGCGTGGGAGGGTCCGGCGCCGCCGAAGGCAATCATCGAATAATTCCTTGGGTCCTTGTTCCGCTCGATGATGTGGATCCGTGCCGAAGCGGCCATGTTTTCGTTGACCACTTCGTGGATTCCGGCGGCAACCTGATGGTCCTCCATGCCGACCGCATCAGCCAAAGTCGCGATAGCCCGCAGCCCGGCCTTCCGGTCGAGCTTCATCCTGCCGCCCAAGAAATAATCAGGGTCCAGATAACCCAGGGCCAGGTCGGAGTCCGTCACGGTGGGCTCTTCGCCCCCCTTGCCGTAGCACGCGGGTCCCGGGTCGGCCCCGGCACTGCGGGGACCCACCTTTAGCAAGCGCATCTGGTCCGTCCAAGCGATGCTGCCGCCGCCGGCGCCGATCTCCACCAGGTCAACGACCGGTATCACGATGGGCAGTCCGCTGCCTTTCAGGAACCGGTGCACCCGCGCAACCTCGATGCTGTTGGACAGCGACAGGCCTCCACCGTCAATGACGCAGGTCTTGGCGGTGGTGCCGCCCATGTCCAGAGAGATGAGGGCGTTTTGGTCCAATAGGCTTCCGTAGAAGCGGGCGGCCAAGGCGCCGGCCGCCGGGCCCGACTCGATGAGGCGGACCGGGTGCTGCCGTGCTTTCTCGCTGTCCATCACGCCCCCGGCGGAATGCATCACCAGCAGCTTGCCCTGGTATCCGGCTTCAGATAGATGGCCTTCCACCTGCGTGAGGTAGCGAGAGACCGCCGGCTTAACGTAGCAGTCCGCCACCGTCGTGGAAGTCCGCTCAAACTCATTGATGACTGGAGCGACGTCCGAGGAGATGGATATGCTGAGCGTGGGGAACCGGGAGGCTATGGCTGATTTCAGCGCCTGCTCCGATTCAGGGTTGCGGTATGAATGCAGCAGAGATACCGCCAACGACTCGACACCGTCCGCAACCAGGTCTTCAACGATCCCCGTTGCCTCTTCAAGGTCGGGAGCATGCAGCACCGTTCCGTCGCGGGTGGTCCGCTCTTTGATCTCTCTCCGCAGATAGCGGGGCACGATAGGTTCGGCCGGCCGGGCTTGAAGGTCGTACATGTGGTAGATCTGTTCGCGGCCCATCTCCAAAACATCGCGAAAGCCAAGGGTGGTCAACAGGGCCGTCCTGCTGCCCTTGCGCTCGATGATGGCGTTGGTGACTAGGGTGGTGCTGTGGATGATGACGCTCAGATTGGAAAAGCCGACGCCGGACCGGGCGAGGAGTTCGGTGGCCCCTTCGATCAGAGTCTTATCCGGCTCGAGGGTGTTAGTCAGCAGTTTATGGATGGTGAACTGACCGCTAGCCAGATCAAGGAGTGTGAAATCGGTGAACGTGCCGCCGATGTCGATGCTGAGGGTGTGAGTGTTCTCTTCCAAACTGTTCGATCAGTCCCATCGAAGCCGCCAGGCCAAAGGACCTTCTCCTCTCGAATCTTGGGAGATATTCAGCCCGTGATCGTTTGCTTCTCGGAGATTGTAAGGAGGCATACCGCAGGCTGAACGGAGTCAAACTACCACATTTCCGAATATGGTGTAACAGCGGTGGCGCCAGCCGCAAGCATTAATAACTTATACGCAGCAGGACTGGTTCTATAAGCGGCCTGAGGGACCTTGAGTGATAGTCTCCACCTATCACTCCGACAGGAAATAGGTATCTGGTGTTTTTACAGTGACGCTCTATACTCAAGTTAGCAGATATTCATCTATTGATGTTATTCGATTCAGTAATCAATTGTGCTAAGCCGGCGTCCGGTCCACGGACGGGAGGAACGAGCCTAAAGAATGAACGCTGATGTCCAAGAACTCCAAACGTCATCCTTGCCAGGCACGATCAGAGGCATTCTGGACCGGGGCGAGCCGTCTCACATCGCCATCATTTCCCCCGATGGGCCGGTGCTCACCTATGGAGATCTCAAGCATCAGGTAGACCGCTTGGCGGAGCAACTGCATTCATTCGGTATCGGTCCAGGAGACCGGGTAGCCATAATCTTGCCGAACGGCGTTGAACACATCGTGTCCTTCCTGGCGGTTACCGCTGCGGGAGCGACCGCCGCGCCCCTGAACCCTGCCTACACGAAAGAAGAGTTTCGTTTCTGCTTTGAAGATGCCAACGCCAAGGCGCTGATCAGCTCCACCGCGGAGAGCGAAGCGGTCAAAGCAGCTCTTCCGGACTCGATGACCGCCATCGATGTTGGCCCCGACGATGACGGCCAGACCTGTTTCACCTCTGGGATTAGCGTAACCGAACAACGCCCAGTCGAGCCGTCAGAAGCTGATGACGTGGCTTTGGTGTTGCACACCAGCGGCACCACCAGCCGCCCCAAGAAAGTGCCGCTAACCCATCGGAATCTGGTTGTCTCGGCCCAAAACATCATCGACACGTATGGTCTGACGGCTGACGACGTTTCCCTGTGTGTGATGCCGTTGTTCCACATCCACGGGTTGGTCGCCTCCACCCTCGCCACATTGATGTCGGGTGGAGTAGTGGTTGTGCCCGCGAAATTCAATGCATTAGATTTCTGGCCGGCCGTCGAGGCCCACCACGTGACCTGGTATTCGGCGGTGCCCACGATGCACCAGGCCCTGCTGCATCGTGCCAAGAGGAATTCCGGCAGTGAGGCTGTTGAGATCGCCAAGCGTAATCTGCGCTTCATCCGGTCCTGCAGCGCGCCGTTCTCTCCGGAGACCTTGATAGATATGGAGGAGACGTTCGGCGTTCCTGTCTTAGAGGCTTACGGGATGACTGAAGCGGCCCATCAGGTGGCTTCCAATCCCTTGCGCGGCGGCAAGCGCGTGCCCGGCTCGGTGGGTATCGGGACCAACGTTTCGATCGCGATCATGGACCAAGACGGAAACATCGAACCGGCCGGTGTTGCCGGGGAAGTGGTGATCAAAGGCGAAAATATCACTCAGGGCTACGAGGACAATCCGGAGGCGAACCGTAACAGTTTCACCGACGGCTGGTTCCGCACCGGCGATCAGGGAGTTATGGACTCGGAGGGGTATCTGAAGCTGGTTGGGCGATTGAAAGAAATCATCATTCGCTCCGGAGAGAAGATCTCCCCTCAGGAGATCGATGAAACGCTACTTGCCCATCCATCGGTCGCCGGGGCCGTGGCCTTCGGGGTCCCCAACTCGACCCACGGCGAGGTACCCAGCGCTGCGGTAGTGCTCCGTTCTCCGGTACAGCCGGCGGAACTCGTCGCCTATTGCAGGGCGCATCTGGCCGCATTCAAATGCCCAAAGGTGATCCACATCGTGGATGAGATTCCTCGCTCGGCCACCGGAAAGGTGCAGCGCCGAGTGGTCTCTGCCGCCTTCGCCTAGACCGCGTATCATTAACCCAAACTAGCACGCCAGATATCCTAGTCTCGTGACGGAGTCAGGTTCGTGAAGTTCGCCATCGTCGGAGCGGGGGCCATCGGCGCCTTCCTAGGAGCAAAACTGTCGCTCTCTGGGGAGGATGTCTACCTGATCGCCAGGGGACCTCACCTGAAAGAGATGCAGGCAAATGGGGTGCGGGTCCGGAGTCCGGAGGGCGACTTTGAAGCTCACCCAACCGCCACTGACGACTACGAGTCCATCGGCCCGGTGGACTTTGTGTTCCTTACGGTAAAAGCCCATAGCCTAACCGGCATAGCGCCTAATCTGGCCCCATTGCTCGGCCTCGATACTGCGGTTGTTTCGGCGCAAAACGGCATCCCCTGGTGGTATTTCATGAGTCACGGCGGCCCGTTTGACGGCACGTCAATCGAGAGTGTCGACCCGGGTGGCGTGATCGCCAAGGCCATCGATCCCTCCCGGATCATCGGATGCGTGGTCTACCCCTCCACCGTGATCGTTCAACCCGGCGTGATCGAGCACATCGAAGGCAACCGGTTTTCCATCGGCGAGTTGGACGGGTCAAGCACCGAGCGGTGCAAACGCCTTGCCGCCGCTCTGATCGGCGCGGGGCTGAGGGCACCCATACGCAGTCATATCCGCCACGACATGTGGATCAAGCTGCTGGGCAATGTGGTCTTCAACCCGATGAGCGCCCTCACAGGGGCCACCCTGGTTGAAATGGCAACCCATCCAGAGACCAGCGCCATCGCACGGGCGGTCATGGGTGAGGCCGATGCTGTTGCCGAAGCCCTGGGTGTGCGCCTGCGGCTGACCATCGGCCAACGAATGGATGGGGCCAGGAAAGTGGGAGCCCACAAGACCTCCATGCTCCAAGACCTGGAGGCCGGCAGACCGATGGAATTGGATAGCGTGGTGGGCGTGGTCATCGAACTGGGCGAGAAGCTGGGACTCCCCATGCCCCATACCAAGACCCTTTATTCCTGCGCCAGACTCCTAGACCAGGTCCGCAACAAATAGGACATTGACCCCAAACGAGCTCAACCTAAGTTGAGCGGCCGCCGCCGATCTACGGCGTGGCTTCGGGGATTGTCGTACCAGCGGCCGGTCACCGGATAAGCCGGTTTTCTGGCGCCGCATGATACCGATTTTTGGTGAAGTTGGACCCTAGTCCAACCATGCACACACTAAATAGATTCGCGGGTAGGTTATTCGATACCGGTAGCGTTGCTTGGCTGCGTAGGGCCGCCTGATCCGATAAAGGCAGAAGTACACGGATTCGTTGTAGTATGTGCCCAACAACGTTTCGGTGGTGCGTGCTTTGACGACCAACGAGCCTAGGGAATCTGGTTTCATCGGCCGCCAGCGGGAAATGGCCGTACTGACCGCTGCCCTAGACGACGCCCTGTCCGGCCGAGGCCAGATGGTGATGCTGGCGGGGGAGCCGGGCATCGGGAAGACCCGCCTGGCCCAAGAGCTGGCCTCCCGTGCCGAATCATTGGGCGCTCAGGTGATGTGGGGTTGGTGCTACGAGCACGTCGGCGCTCCGCCTTATTGGCCATTCGTCCAACCCATCCGGGCTTACATCGAGTCAACTGACCCCGGGCAACTAAGCTCTCAGATGGGTTCAGGAGGAGCGGCTATTGCTGAGATCCTTCCGGAACTGAGAGAAAAACTGCCCGACTTGGGCCAACCCGCAAATGCGGAGCCCGAGCAAGCCCGGTTCCGGCTGTTC
>JADFPD010000115.1 GCA_022562475.1 Chloroflexota bacterium
CCCACTTCTTCGACCTAGAAGAGTTGGATGAAGCAATCCAAAAGATGGTAGCCGGAGTCGAAGTCAGCTAGCTAGGCCACAACGTAAAAAAGCCCGTCCTTCCATACAAAGGACGGGCTTTTTTACGTTGTGGTGTAGTTAGCTGACTTCGACTCCGGCTACCATCATTTGGATTGCTTCATCCAACTCTTCCAGGTCGAAGAAGTGGGGACCGGCGCCGCCGTGGTAGACGACTTTGCCGTCCTGGCCGATCAGATACAGGCGCTCCGGCGCTGCCCCATAGGCCTCATCGATGGCATTGTCCATCTCTTCCACAAGGGTTGGTATGGAGATGTGCAGACCGATGGTGCACGACTGGGCCGCCTCTTCCCGTTCGTCAAAGCTCTGGTGCTGGCGGTATAGGATTTCTTCGCTGATATTCGACTCTACCTGCCAGCCGTCGGTGGGATGGGCTTCCTGAATGTAGACCACGAAGAACTCCACGCGGTCTCGGAACCGGCTGTACAGGCGTTCCATGTGCTCAACCTGAGCACGGAAAGGGGGTCAAGTGTAACTGCCGAAGATCAGGGCGACAGGCTTCTGACCACTGAAGCTGGACAGCCGGACCCGTTCTTCGGAGCCCGTGAGCTTCAGATCGAAATCCGGGGGAACATCTCCCACATGGGGGCCCATCTCGTCCCTCAGCACCACGACCTCCATGGCCTGGCGCAGGATGCCGGTGAGGTCTCCGGCGACGGCATCCAACATCTCCCGTGCCGTCATCTGGCCGCCGGATGATTTCTTGCGCTTCTCCCTGTAATCGGTGATGAACTGCCGGAACTGTTTCCGGTCGTCCTCTTGCAGGTTAGCCATTACTTGGTCCCGGTCTGCTTTCAGCATCCTAGTCTTCCTTTGTAACCTTCCCGCAACCTATGGTCCGCCCGGCTACCGCTGGACGCGGTTTGGTTACAGGACATTGTATTCGGCACGCCTGGAGTTAACAACCCCAGATAGGAGATTTAGTATCTCGAAAAAGACCCGGGCGGAGACATTGATCTCCGCCCGGGTCTTTCGGACGCGGACTGATGGTTTTGGGCTATTTGACGTGCTGTTCGAAGAAGGCCAGGGTGCGGGTGAAGGCGTCCTTGGCGGCCGCCTCGTTGTAGCTGTCCCGTTCGTCACAGTTGAAACCGTGACCGGCGCCGGGGTATGACTTGAAGTCGTGGGTCACTCCGGCAGCCGTCAATTTCTCATCGATCACTTTGACGTCGGCTGGCGACGGGTTCTCGTCGGTTTCGCCGAAGTTGCCCATCACGGGGATGGTGATGTTGGAAGTGAGGTCGATGGGAGGTGGGCCGTCGCCGAAGGGCACCAAGATGCGTCCTCCGTAGTAGACCGACGCGGCGCTGAGGCCCGGGCAACTGGTGGCTGCCAAGTAGGTGATCCGTCCGCCGACACAATAGCCCACGATGCCTATCTTCTGACCGTGGGTCCGCTGGTAATGATTCGCCAGGTAATCGATGGCTACATTGATGTCATCGACGAGTTCGTCATCCCGCAGCGCGCCCATATACTGCTGCACCATGGGCATCTCGTCGTATCCCAGTTTGGGATTGGGATGCTGGCGGTGATACAGGGCCGGTGCAACGGCGACGTAACCGTTGGCGGCGTACTGGTCACATACCTTCTCGATGTGCCTAGTTACCCCAAATGCTTCCATGATTACGATGATCGCCGGGAAGTTGTTGCCTTCGGATGCCAAAGGATAGCTGACGTAGGTCGCCATATCCATTCCCTGGTGGCCGTGTAGATCGTCCATGTCCCGGGTACCGGGAAATCGTAGGTTCTCCCAAAATGATGGCATAGAGTCCCTCCTAAAGCCTTATGAAATTACTTTCTTATGGTCCGTAGGCACACCGGAACTTTGCCCTGCGGCGGTCACTGTTCCCGGAGTGCCCTCAATCGTCGAGGCAGCCAGTTCGTGAAGATTCTAGCAGAGGGTATAGTCGCGCACAAGCGTGACTGCTCTTCCGGAGAATCTAGGGCCTCCAACCCGATGCCGCGCGCCGTTGAGATATGCGCCAACAGCGTAGGGCAACCCTTTGGGCCATAGCTGATCGTCCGCTGCATTTGAGGGCCGAACGATATGTCCATAGCAGTGATGCTTGCTGTTAGATTCAGGCCGATATATCGTTTATTTCAAGTACCGAATCACCGAAGAGGCCGGCCTGGAATTAACCTGGTAGTTGGGTAAACTTTAGAGGAAAGATTGGACGGAAAGCAGATTATTCTGGTGCAGGGCTCATGGAGTAAAGTACTTCCTATATCAGATATATTCGCCAAACTGTTTTACAGCCGGTTGTTCGAGATCGACCCCTCGACCAAGATCCTTTTCAAAGGGGATATGGAGGCTCAGGGCCGGAATCTGATGCAGATGATTACCGCCGTGGTGAACGGCCTGAATGACCTGGACCGCTTGGTCGCCGCTGCGCAAGCCCTGGGCCGCCGCCATGGTGCGCTACGGCGTGCAGGAACAGCATTACGGGCCCGTAGCTTCGGCGTTGTTTATGACACTGAAGCAGGAACTTGGCGACGACTTCACTCCCGAGGTCAAGTGCGCCTGGACTGAGACCTACCTGCTGTTGGCGGGAGTGATGAAAGACGCCGGCGCCAAGGCGAACAAGGCGGCCTGATCAGCCACACCAACCTTTCGGCGCGGTTCCATTGTTGAAAGGCCGGTCTTCTCAACAGCCGGGCTTAATCTATTGCTACCGGCTCTTTGAATCGCCTGTAGTATCGTCAGGCGAGTGATAGAACTCGCAGCCATTTAGGGCCTCGGTGATAGACAAGAGATATCACTCAGTGTACTTTAGAGGGGCGGATCACCGGATGCTTTATCGAGTTTCCGGCGGCGGTAATGGTCCACTAAAGGTGAAGGAATGGAATTCTCCCAGTTGGAAGCATTCTTGGAGGCAGCGAACCGCGGGAGCTTTCGCCGGGCGGCCGATGCCCTCTACCTATCACAACCCTCGGTGAGCGCCCGGGTGCAGACATTGGAAAACGAGGTAGGGGTTGCCTTGTTCCACCGTACCGCCAGGGGTGTTCGATTAACGGATATGGGGCGGACATTCCTGCCCTTTGCCCAGCGGTCCATGGAGACATTGCGCCGGGGCCGGGAAGTTTTGGAAAGCGTCCGCCAGACCTCGGCTGGGATCCTGAACATGGCCACGGCCAGAGTGATCGGCACCTACATCCTCCCCGAGACCCTGCAGAAATTTCAACAGCTATACCCCGAGGCCAACCTGCATATCAAGGTCGGCGGATCGGCTGATGTGCTCCAGATGGTGGTGGATGAAGAGGTCCAGTTGGGCTTGGCCCGGTTCATGCAGCACCCGGACGTGGATGCCCTGCACCTGTACGACGAAGAGGCGGTGCTGGTGGTCCATCCCGACCATCCCTTCGCCAAGGCGGGGGTTGCGGCCATGTACGAAGTGGCCCAGGAGCCGCTCATCGTGTACGACCCCGGCGACCCGGGTTCGTCATATTTCCAATTCATCAACCGGGTCTGCCGGGACGCCGGGGTTACACCCAAAATTGAGATGAACCTGGACAGCGTCGAGGCGGCGAAGAACATGGTCCGGTTGGGCTTGGGAATATCGTTTCTGCCCCGAAGCGGAGTGCGCCGTGAGTTGGAGTTCGGCTCGTTGGCCATGGTCGCCCTGGCCGAGGCGCCGCCGGTTTTATTGCCGACCTACCTCCTGTTGCGCCGCGGACAAAAGCATGGCCCTACGGTCATCGCATTCCTGAAGCTGCTTCAAGAGACTTACAAGGTCCAGATCCCCGTAGTGGCCGGAAACGGCCAAGACGCCCGATAGGTCCATTGGCCCAGGGCAGGAGCCGGCAACAATATCCCTTGCCTATGTTTGAGGAAGCACCTTCATCAGGGCGGCGTCCAACTCATCTAACGTGGCAAAGCCTTCGAACCGGTCGTCGATCAGGCCGTCGGCATCCAGGATAAAGACCCAACTCTCGTTGAAGTAATCTTCGATGGACGTGAGACCCCAATCTTCGACCACGCTGAATATCTCAGCCCGGTTCAGGTTGCCCTGGATCTCGGCCGGGTTGTCATAAATCTCAACGTGGATGAAATTTGCCTGTCCGGGGTGCCTGCCCTTCAGTTCGGTAACCGTGTCCACTTGGGGCCCGCAGGTGGGGCTGGTGCAGAAGGCCGGACTGGCGAACACCACCACTGTCGGCAGCGAATTCTCCACCGCGTCCTTGATGGTCAACTGGTACAGGTCCGGGTCGGGTGAGTAATCCGTGGTTATCTGCTCTATGGGTCCGTGGCCGGCCAGGGTCTTGGAGATACTGAGCAGCGCCCTGCTGCCCAAGGCCGGGACCGGAGACCGCTCCAACACTTCGACCTCAAATTGGACCTGGTCGTTGCCGTCCGGATTGTCCACTTGAACATCCAGACGCCAACGTCCGGCCCGGTCGAAGTTGACGTAGGTGCTGTAGGAACCACGGATGCCGTAGGGCCACGGGTTGAACGCCGCTTCCATCGTCGGGCCGGGTGGGCCGTCGCCGTCCAAGTAGACCGCGGTGACCAAGGCAGTAGGCGTTTTTATCAGGCCTTTGGAGGTAGTCAGCAGAAACGCGAGCCGCTGTTCTCCAACCTCCAGAACGGTGGTGGCCAAGATGGGAATTATCGCATTGGGGTCGGCGGGGGCCGTGGTGGGACGAGGCGCCGCCGTCGGCGCCGATGAACCGCACGCCACCAGCAAGGCGATGGCGACCATTGCCAAGGCCGGTATCAACAGGCGGGGCCTTGAGAGCGGGAAACTTGATGCATGGTTTTGGGTCCTATTCATGGTCCTGTCTCGTAAACACCGAATGTGAAGGCAAAGATATTGAAATCATCTGAATTTGAGCTCATGGTCAGCAAGTTGTCCTTGGCATATCCCGGCGCCGCTATCACGTTGTACATCCTGGGTTCGTCCACGTTCAAAAAACTCTCGCCATCGGGAGAGATCGCTATGTCCTCTCCTTTGTTTTCTTCGGTTAAAAATTCTCCGTTCAGCATTATCCGGACGGCGTAGGGCTCGCCGGAATCAGAACTCAATACCACGTTCAAGCTGCGGGCCGAATAGACCAGAGAGATAACATCTTCATACCCCGTTGTATTACGGCCGTGGCGTGTGTGCTCCGGCAACACCACCCAGGCGCCGTCGAAGTAGATAACGCCGGATTTTTGGTCCTCCGGCGACTTAAGCTCCACGACTGAGCCGGTTTTCTTGAAGAAATCTTTTTGGCGCACGTACTCACCTAACTCCGCCAGCACGAATCCGGCGTATAGCTCGCGGGTAACGGACGCCCTCGGCAGCTCGATGAATCTCCGGTCCACCGCCTGGCCACGGGAGGGCTCAAGCGGGGTATCCGATAGGTTGGCTCCAGCGTCGATGAGCAGGTCTCTGATCCGTTTCTCAGTCTCTTCGTACGCCCCTTCACCGGCGTGGAAATAACGGACCACGCCGTCCTTGTCGATCAGGTATTTGGCCGGCCAGAACTTGTTGGAGTAATTCCGCCAGGTATCGAAGTCATTGTCCTGGGCCACCGGCCAAGTGATGCCGTTATCCTGTGTGGCCCGCAGTACGTTGGAATAATCTTTCTCGAAGTCGAACTCGGGAGAATGGATGCCGATGATTACCAGACCGTGGTCGGCGTATTTGGCATTCCATTGCCTAAGGTAGGGAAAGGTCCTGATGCAATTGACGCAGGAGTAGGTCCAGAAATCTACGAGTACTACCTTGCCGCGGAGCCCTTCGATGGTCAGGGGCTCACTGTTGATCCAGGCCTTTATTCCTTTGAACTCCGGCGCCTGAAAACTGGTGCAGGCGGCGGAGACCAAGATCACGGTCAGTGCGGCAAGCGCCAGCTTAGCCGGAGATAAGAATGCTCTTTTCACTTGGGCTCTATCTACTTAAGGGCCCGTATCGTAGACGCCGAAGGTGAACGCGAAGAGCCCAAAATCCGGTGAATTTGATGCCATCTTGAGATTTTGCCGCCGAACGTAAGAGTCATTATTGATCACATTATAAAGGCTGGGAGATCTGACCCAGAGGTAGCTCTCACCATCGTCGCCGATGATAATGTCGCTGCCCTTATTCGCATCCGTGAGGTATTCGCCGTCAACGGTTATACGCACCTTGTACGGCTCTCCGGAATCCGAGGTCAGCACCGCGTTCACCGAGGTCGCCGAATAGACCAGGGAAAGGTAGTCCTCGTACGACTCGGTCATCCTGCCGTGGGTCGAACTCTCTGGGCCGATGTGCCATGCCCCCTGGAAATTTATCTTGTGGGGCAGTTGGCTTTCAGAGATGGTGAATTCAAAGACCTGGTTTTTGTTCTCGAAGTATTGCATCTGCTGGACGTAGCCGCCTTGGCCGTAAAGCAGGTCGCCCTCTCCGCGTTCGTAGCCGCCGTAGAGCTCCCTGGTAACCTCGGCGTTCCGGGCGATCAGAAATCCCGGGTCGATGGCCTGGTCTTCGGGGAGCGGCATACTATTGGCCAAGAACGCAGGGTCTGCTTCGGCCAGCAATTCGCGGATCAAATCTTCGGTCTCGGCATAACCGCCTTCACCGAAATGGGTGTAACGGACCACGCCGTCTTTGTCGATGAGGTACTTGGCCGGCCAGAACCGGTTGCTATACCGGCGCCAGGTCACAAAATCATTGTCTTGGGCCATCGTCCAGTCCAGGGCATTAACCTCAGTGGCCTCGACCACGTTATCGTAGACCTTCTCGAATTCAAATTCGGGAGCGTGGACGCCCACGATCACCAGTCCATCATCCGCATACCTGGAATGCCATTGCTTCAAATAAGGATAAGTGCGAATGCAGTTGATGCAGGTATAGGTCCAGAAATCGATCAAGACCACCTGACCGCGGAGTTCCTCCATGGTCAGGGGACCACCGTTGATCCAGGCTTCGATGCCGCCGAATTCGGGCGCAAGATCTCCGACTTCACCGCCGACCTTCCGGGAGACGTTGTCAGTTGCGGAGTTGCTTGCCACCCCGGCAACGGTGGCAGACTCTCTTTCTTGGGTCGGAGCAACTATATTGACACTGAGCGGTTGGTTCTGAGCGTCGGAAGGCGGTGTGGTTTCAACCGGATCAGAGCTTCCGCAAGCAGCCGCCAAGTAGACCAGTCCCATGAGCGCCACGGCCAGGGCTGTCAGCTTGATCCTGGGCTTACCGGTCTGGCCGTTCAACAATGATCCCAACATATCTTTCCAGCGGCCTGCGTCTCTCGCTCGTCCAGCGGGGAAGCGAGACCTGGGCCGGTCTAATATATGTGTCAACAACTTTTACGGGTTGGACCAATATACGGATTTATTTGAACCGAAGCGTTTGGCGGTCCGTACTTAGATTACATTACATGAGCATCGCAGCCAGGCGATAGGGCGGGCCTTCTGGGCGCCCTCTCCGGGCGTTCGAAAATGGCCTCCGGAGCTTGGGTTTATCTGCTGTGATAAACTTTGGCTGTCAGCTATGCGGCCGGTCTTATTCTAGTCTGGAGTCAGCGATCGGAGAAGCATGTGAAAGAGACTCAGTCGGCCACGGGGATAGCCCGGGAGATCGTCGAGAACATTTCCAAGGTAATCGTCGGCAAGAAGGCCGTGATTGAGCGGGCATTGGCCGCCATCATCGCCCAGGGACATATCCTCATTGAGGATGTGCCCGGAGTTGGCAAAACCATGCTGGCCAAGAGCATCTCGACTTCCATCGGTTGCTCCTTCAAGCGCATCCAGTTCACCCCCGACCTCTTGCCCAGCGATATCGTGGGCGTTTCGATCTACAACCAGAGCACCGGAGAATTCCAGTTCCGGCCGGGGCCGGTTATGTCCCAGGTGGTGTTGGTGGACGAGATCAACCGGGCCACTCCCAAGACCCAGTCTGCTTTGCTTGAAGCGATGGAGGAGTTGCAGGTATCGGTGGACGGGGTGACCCGCTTCCTGGAAAGGCCCTTTGTGGTGATGGCCACCCAGAACCCCATCGAATACGAAGGAACATTCCCCCTTCCCGAGGCCCAACTCGACCGCTTCTTGATGCGAATCAGCTTGGGTTATCCCAGCTTCAGCGAAGAGCTATCGGTTATCGAGCAACAGGAACGGACCCATCCCATAGACCAATTGAAGGCCATCTCCTCCCCGGAAGATGTGATCAGATTGCAGGACGCCGCCAAGGATGTCTACGTGGACATTACCGTGCGGGAGTACATCGTTTCCCTCATCGAGGCGACCCGGCATCACGAGGATGTTTCTCTCGGGGCATCGCCGCGGGCTTCTCTGGGCATGTTCCGGGCCGTGCGGGGCATGGCCATCATGCGAGACCGGGACTACGTGATCCCGGACGATGTTCAGGGCCTAGCCCATGCCGTGCTGGGCCACCGGTTGATCCTTTCCCCGTCCGCCCGCATGCGTGGCCTGCAGACCGCGCAGGTGATCGACGGGCTTTTGGAGTCGGTGGCAGTACCGGGCGCTACCCGCTAGCCGGTCTGCATCGATGCCACAGATCTTTTACGTTAGCAATTGGCTGCCCGGCAACCACTCGATGGCCGCAAAATGCGCCACGACGGCATTTCCTTGTCCTGAGGCCGGTGATGAATAGGCGGTTTATCGGCATGGTCGTGCTGCTGGTAGTGGTGAGCTTCTACGCCTTCGGCACCGGATTTGATTTCTTCTTTAGATTTCTTTATGTTCTGCTGCTCGTCTCGGGCATCGGCTTCTTGTGGGCCTGGCTCAATCTTCGTGGAATCGAGCTAACGGTCACCAGAGACGCCAACCGGGGCCAGGTGGGCGGCTACCTGGCGGGGCAGGTGTCCATCGTCAACCACACCAGGATGCCCAAGTCCTGGCTGGAGGTTGCCGAGGCCACGGGCCCGTCCGCCGACACCAGCGGCCGGGGCCTGGCGTTGATCCGCGAACAGGTGCGAAGTTGGCGCATACGGACCTATCTGGCGAAGCGGGGGGTGTACCGGACGGGAAGTGTGAAGCTGGTGAGCCAAGACCCCTTTGGTCTCTTTCGACTGCGCCGGGACTTTGTGGACCCCCACCCGTATATCGTATTTCCCGCTGTGGAGGCGTTGCCGGACCTGGATGCCCGGTTTGCGGGGCTGCCCAGCGATAGCCGGACGACCCGCCATTGGGCGCAGATCACCACCGACGTATCCTCCATCCGCCCTTATGTTGAAGGCGACAGCATGCGCCGCATCCACTGGCCTTATACCGCCCGCATGAACGAGTTGATGGTCAAGGAATTTGATATGGGGCTATCGGCGGAGGCTTGGGTCCTGCTGGACATGCACTATTTATCCCACTATGGGGTAGACCTGGACGACGTGAACAACACCGAGGAGCTGTCGGTCACGGTGGCCGCGTCCATCATCGAGCGGCTCATGGACCAGTCGATGCCGGTTGGGTTGGCCGCCAACGGTGATAAGGAACATATACTCCGGCCCGACAGCAGCCCAGAGCAGCGCGGACGGCTCATGGAAACCCTCTCCGAGGTACGGGCCCACGGCCGACGCACGC
>JADFPD010000116.1 GCA_022562475.1 Chloroflexota bacterium
GCCGGAGGTCGGGGCCTGGGGAACTGGAAGCAAAGTTCAACAAGGCCTACAACACGGAGCGTTTGCCCGAGGCCACCAAGATACCCGGCTACATCCGGGCCCGGCGGTTCGAGGCGGTCATGGGCGCTCCCCAAAACACAACGGTCCACGAGATGGAGTCCATGGACGTGGTGAACGGAGAGGGATGGAAGGCGTGGAGCCCGATGGTCACACCTGTTTGGAACACCGAAGTGCGGCCCTTTATGGTCCATGAAGAGGGTTCACCGGGGATTTTCCGCCGGATATTCCCAAAGTAAACACAAACTAGACTCGATTCCAACCAGTTTTAATGAGCGCAGACCGGGAAATGCCAGTCTGCGTTATTTTATGCCACTGACAGGCAGATATTGACTGGTTTCCGGCGAATAATGAGACTGTATATGGGTATACAGTCTGAAAAATCAATTAACGGCATATAATCGACCGCGCTCGGTTCGGTCCGCCAGGCTCGGGATTCCGGGCGTCGACCGAATTGGGTATCCAGATGACATAAAACACCGGTTTGAAAGGCCTGTTTTTGAGGCTATTTAGCCTCAAATCTGGTATAATATGTCTAGTCTGAGCGATATCAGACCCTACTGTTTTAAACCCCCTTTGCAGCGTGTGATTTTTCTCTGTCCGCCCAACGAATACCCATGGTGAAATAACAAAATGACACAAGCCCAAGCAAGCGATTATACAGCCAAAGATATCCAGGTCCTGGAGGGCCTGGAGGCAGTGCGTGTCCGTCCCGGAATGTACATCGGAAGCACTGACCAACGCGGTCTGCACCACTTGATCTACGAGATATTGGATAACGCGGTGGACGAAGCGATGGCCGGCTTCTGTGACCAGGTCGGCATTTCCATTGCCGAAGACGGTTGGATCTCCGTGGTTGACAACGGCCGGGGAATCCCCATCGACAAGCACGCTAAGACCGGCAAGAGCGCGCTGGAAACGGTGATGACCACCCTGCACGCCGGCGGCAAGTTCGGCGGTGGCGCCTACAAGGTCACCGGCGGCCTGCACGGCGTTGGCGGGTCGGTGGTGAATGCTCTTTCCGAGGAACTACGCGCCGAGGTCCGCCGTCAAGGATGGCTATACAGTCAGGAATATGAGCGGGGCAAAGCAATCACCGCAGTGGTGAAGGTCGAGAAAACGCGGGACCACGGCACCACCGTACACTTCAAGCCCGACGCGCAGATATTCCCGGTCATCGAATATGACTTCGACTTACTGATCGCCCATTTCAAAGAGATCGCCTATCTGAACAAAGGCCTTAAGATCGCTTTCATCAGCTATTGGCATTTAGACCGGCGCCATGGCGATATCGAGCGCACCTATTTCTTTGACGGCGGCATCGCCAACCTGGTCCGAAACGTCAACCGGAACCGCCGGACCGTTCAGTCCACCCCCTTCTATTTCGAAAAAGTCGTGGATGAGACCTCTGTTGAGGTTGCCATCCAATATAACGACCTCTTCTCGGAGACGGTGTTCTCCTTCGCCAATTGCATCAACACGGAAGAGGGCGGGACCCATATGACGGGCTTCCGCACCGCTCTGACCAGGGTGATCAATGATTTCGCCCGGAAGCAAGGCTACATCAAGGACGACCAGCCTAATCTCACCGGCGAGGATGTCCGCGAGGGGTTGGCCGCCGTCATCAGCGTTAAGCTGACCGACCCCCAGTTCGAAGGTCAGACCAAAACCAAACTGGGCAACGCTGAGGTCCGCGGTATCGTGGACTCGGTGGTCAGCGAAGGCCTGAACCGCTACCTGGAAGAGAACCCAACCGATAGCAAACGAGTCGTTGAGAAGTGCCTGACCTCCCAGAAGGCCAGGGAAGCGGCCAAGCGCGCCCGCGACCTGGTGATCCGCAAGAACGCTCTGGACGGGTCGTCATTGCCTGGGAAACTGGCGGACTGCGCCGAGCGCGACCCGGCCAAATCGGAGTTGTACATCGTTGAGGGCGAATCGGCTGGAGGCTCGGCCAAGATGGGCCGGGACCGCCACTTCCAGGCAATCTTGCCGCTGAAGGGCAAGATACTAAATGTGGAACGGGTCCTGCAGCAGCCGGACAAGATACTCGCCCATGAAGAGATACGCGCCATGGTTGCGGCCCTGGGCGCCGGCGAGGGCGAGGAATTCGATCCATCGAAGATCCGCTATCACAAGATCATCATCATGACCGACGCCGATGTGGACGGCTCCCACATCCGGACGTTAATCCTGACTTTCTTCTACCGCCGGATGTTGGCTCTGATCGAGCAGGGGTTCCTGTACATCGCCCAGCCGCCTCTGTACCGCATTCAGATCGGCAAAAAGGTCAACTACACCTACTCCGAGGAGGAGAAGGACAAGTTCTTGGCCAACTTGAACGGTAGCCGCAACCCCCAGATCCAGCGTTACAAGGGCCTGGGCGAGATGAACCCGGACCAGTTGTGGGAGACCACGATGAACCCGGAAACAAGGCAGATGCTGGAAGTTACCATCGATAACGCCTTCGAGGTTGACGACACCTTCACCACCCTTATGGGTGAGTTGGTCGCTCCGCGCAAGAGCTTTATTCAAGCCCATGCCCGCAGCGTGCAAAACTTGGACGTTTAGTCCGGAGTTCACCCGGGAATGACGGCTGTGAACCGGCCGTCCCTTTGGAAACGGGTCTATCTTGGTTTATAATAGGCGCGTCGGCTTTCTTCAAGCTTGGTTCGCGCCTATTGTTTTTGCGGACCCAACACCCAAGCGCCGGCGCAGATGAATTTAGGAGGAGCAAGTTGCCCGCAAAGAAGACAGGCCGTCAGCAAATAAAGAGGTCCATACGCACCAGAGGAGACCGTACCGAGACCAGGTCCGCAATAGCCAGGGCGTTGCGCTCTGTGGAGTCCGGTGATGTGGCCGAGGCTGAGACCGCCGTCCAACATGCGTTGAGCACGTTGGACCGGGCCGTCCAGAAAGGCATCTTGCACAAGAACAACGTAAATCGCCGCAAGTCACGCATGGCGGCCCGTTTGAACAAGATGAAAGCCGCTTCCGCCTAACCTCAAGCGCTCGATCGCGAAACGATACCCGCCCTTCTTTCCATCAAGGGCGGGTCTTGTTTTGTGGACCGGACACCGACCCGGCGGTATCGTGACACAGAATCGTTGACAGGCGGCAGGGCCTTTGCTAGCCTGTTTTCAGAACATAAGTTTTTATGTTAAGCGCACACGATCAGGCCCCGAATCTGACTTGGCGCGAAAGGAAAAGATGGTAAGCAATAAAAAGATGCCGCCCCGCAGACAACACATACTGGCATTCCTCCAGCAGTTCTACTTGGAGAACGGTATCCCGCCCACGGTGCGGGACATCCAGAAAGCCTGTGAGATAAGCTCCACTTCGGTTGTGGACTATAACCTGGAGAAGCTGAGCGAGGCCGGGTATATCAACAGGCGCCCGGATGTTGCCCGCGGCATTGAGGTTTTGGACCAGGAAGGCGAGCCGATCTCTAATGCTCCCCGAGTCCAGATCCTGGGGCTCATCGCGGCCGGCATCCCCATACCGGTCTGGAGTACTGAGTTGTCGGAGGCCAGCCAAGAGTTCGATACTGTGGAAGTCTCGCCTGAACTGCAACGCCAGCACGGGAAATTGTTTGCTCTGAAGGTGAGCGGGACCTCGATGATCGATGCTCTGATCGACGACGGAGACGTGGTTATCATTAAGCCCACCAGGGTCGCCAACAATGGTGAAATGGTGGTTGCTTGGCTCAAAGAAGAGGAAGAGACCACGCTGAAGAAGTTCTACGCGGAGGGCAGTATGGTCCGCTTGCAGCCGGCCAACAGCACTATGGAGCCCATCTACAGTCCCGCGGAGAACGTCGAGGTCCACGGGAGGGTGGTCTCTGTGATCCGCAACCTGGGTTAACTATTCGGCAGATCACATGCGCCAAGAGACCATGAGTCATCCCGGAGATTGATCAGGTGTGTCGGCATAGCGGGTTGACAAGTCCGTAGAAACTAAAAGCACGAGAAAGAAGGCTCTGCCGTTTACGATCGGCAGGGCCTTCTTAGTCATTCCGGCTTTCGTCGAAAAGACGAAGCGGTCAATACCGCGTATTCCAGCGAATCGATCTCCGTGACAACTTGTGTTTGTTTCCAGTCGATTCTTTAGATTGGAGTTCGGTGCGTTAGCGGCGGGCGTTGCTTAGAGCCCCGTAGGTGGCGACGCAGAGGGGTACGCAATAAGTTAGGGGCACTTTCCAGTAGAGGGCTCCATTCCAGCTGCCGGAAAAGAGGATGTCGCCTTGGTTCAGCAGCGTCAATATAGACCCTACTACCAGCGCCACGATCAAAGAACGCCGCACCATGGGACGATGGCGTATGGCGCACCGGGCGCATTTTAAGATCATGCCCTCGTCCTTGGCTCCGTCGGGGACGGGTCTCTTGAATGCGAAGGACCAACCCTTGCTGGAATGACGGCCACAACTGTCACAGGCGGGGAATTCGCCGGCGTCGTGGAGACTCGTCTCCAGCGCTTCTACCATATGTAGGTCTCCAGAGATCGATTGATGGGGTACGAATATGAGATGGCGTGCCTGAGCAATTGTA
The DNA here is from genome assembly GCA_022562475.1 of Chloroflexota bacterium. Classification (GTDB taxonomy): domain Bacteria; phylum Chloroflexota; class Dehalococcoidia; order Lucifugimonadales; family UBA3495; genus UBA9611. Next base: position 4,602 of record JADFPD010000116.1, read on the forward strand.
GGCGGCGGTAAAATGGGTGTCAACGAATCTAAGGTTGGCGGCGATGATGGCCCGGCCGCTGTTTCTTGTTAAAGCCCCGGACGGATTCTATACTTAGCCTGGCCCGGCAATACCCGATCACATGTACGAACAAGGCAAAAACCTGGATCGCCGGCGCGGCTTGGAGCAGGCAGATGTACGATTTCCACACCCACTCTTTTCTCAGCGATGGCGTGCTGTCGCCCAGTGAATTGATACGCCGGGCGCAGGCGCGCGGCTACCGGGCAATGGCGGTCACCGACCACGTGGGTCTGGGCAACCTGGAATATGTGGTGAAAACTCTGGTCATTGACTGCGGGCTGGCGACAAAACGCTGGGACATCCTGGCATTGCCGGGAGTGGAGATCACCCACGTGCCAAAGGACGACATTGACCTAGTGGCGCGGACGGCCAAAGAGATGGGCGCTAAGCTTGTGGCGGTGCATGGGGAAACGCCGGTGGAACCGGTGGAACCGGGCACTAACGAGGCGGCGCTGCGGTCGGACTTTGTGGACGTGTTGGCCCACCCGGGACTCATCACCTATGACGAAGCTCGGTTGGCGGCGGAAAAGGGCATCTATCTTGAGGTGTCGGCCCGTAAAGGCCACAGTTTGGCCAACGGACACGTGGCGAAAATCGCCAAAGAGGCCGGAGCGGCCACCGTGCTGGATTCAGACGCCCATGAACCCGATGATCTCCTTACGCCTGACATCCAGCAGAAGGTCGCCAGAGGCGCGGGTCTCAGTGACGACGAGGTTCACGCTTTGTTGGAGACGAACCCACAGAAACTGCTGGCTAAGCTGGGCTTCCCGGCCGCTCACCCGGCCTGAAGAATCAAGAAGACTTGCCGATACGGAACACCTTAGTCCCACACTCAGGGCAAACACCCTGGGTGGCGGGACGGCCGTTCTTTAGTGTGACCTGCCGAGGGCTGGATATTTCCCGTTTGTTTCGGCACTTGAAGCAATAAGCTTCCATGTTGTCCTCCCCCCAATTTTTCGGTACGGTCATTGTGTCAAAGTGCATCGCCACGAAACCTATTTCGTAGCTAGGTTTACGTAACGTCAACAACTATACAATTTGAATGAGGTTTGTCAAGAATATCTGCCGGTATCATATCGAATTGATAAATAGTTGGAGCTAATATCGATATAATCCATCATAGGAGCCCAGCGTCAACAGCAAGATGCCTCGCTCAGGCGGTTTAGACCGATGCTGGGGCGTAGGGGGAAGGAGCGTCTATCTGGAACACCTTGACCGGCTGCCACGAATTGGTGGGCCGGTCGAAGCGCACCAAAGCCGTGAACACGCCTTCGGAATTGTAGGCGCGGCGCTCTTCCAGATAACCAACTTCAAGTTCGGGTCTGCCCAGAGTCACCGCCTGACCGTGGCGCAGATGTTCCTCTGCCTGCCGGTCCAACGTGATGCTCTTCAGGCCGCTCAAGACCCGGTCCACCGGATACAGATGTTTCTTCCAGCCGTCCGGACCGCAGCCGGCTTCCTCCAGTCGTTCTAGGGTCACCGATTCCTCGGCTGGGAAACCGCCGCACAGCAGACGCACCAGGTCGGCGACGTGACCGCCGCACCCCAGGGCCTCGCCGACGTCATGGGCCAGGGAGCGGATATAGGTCCCGCGTCCGCATTCCACTTCCAAGACCAGCTTGGGGGTCGCGAACTCCATGATCTTGATGTCGTGGATCTCCACTGGGCGGGCCTCGCGATCCACCTCAATGCCGGCTCGGGCCAGTTTGTAGAGTCTCTTGCCATCCACCTTGATGGCGCTGTACATGGGCGGCGTCTGCTTCACAAGGCCGATCCAAGGCCGCAGACACTCTTCGACCATATCCACAGTCAATCCATGGGCGTCACCAGTCTTTACCACCTCTCCTTCCGCGTCATAGGTGGTGGTTGTCACACCCAGGGTAATCTCTACCCGGTAGCGTTTAACGCCGCCGACGATGTGGTCCATGAGCCGGGTCGCCTGGCCGAAGCACACCGGTAGCACGCCCCGGGCCAGCGGGTCCATCGTGCCGCCGTGACCGACCTTTTGGCGCTGCCCGGTTATCCGTTTGATCTGGCGCAGTGCGTCCATGGAGGTTATGCCCGGCGGCTTGAACAGGTTGATGAAGCCGTTGACCGGCGGCGGCTTGGCGCTGGAGCGCGTGTCGGCCATACTACCCGCCGCCAGGTTTCTCGGGAGATTCGGAGGTGGGCGCCTGATTGACCTCGGCTTCAGGGAGCTGGTCTTCAGGCTTAATCTTGTTCATCAAACGGAGCATATGGTCGGCCTCTGCCAAGGAATCGTCCAGTTGATAAGACAAGAAGGGGGTGTGCTTCATGTTGATGCGGTCCCGAAGTTCGCGGCGCAGATAAGACGCGGCTGATTGTATACCGTCCAAGGCCGCCTGCTTGGTTTCCTGATTGCCCATGACGCTGATGTAGACCCTGGCGCTGCGAAGGTCCCCGCTGGAGACCACGCGGGTGATGCTGATCACCGCATTCAGGCGTGGGTCCTTGATCTGACGCGTGAGGAGGGTACTGATCTCCTCGCGCAACTGTTCATTGATACGTTCGGTGCGTCGGGACATGGCAGGTGTACCTTCGGCAATGGATGCTTGGGAGCGTGATAGCCTTCAGGTTGGAACCCGGGGGAAAGTGCGGCCTAGCGCCGGCCCCGCTCCTGACGGTGGACTTCCAAGATATCGCCTTCCTGGAAATCGTTGAACCCCTGCAGAATGATTCCGCATTCGGTGCCCGCGTTCATCTCGTTCACTTCTTCGCGGAAGTGGCGTAGGCTGGTGATGATGCTGTCCTCCACCACGGCGCCGTCCCGCATCACACGCACGTCGCCGTTCCGGACCATTCTGCCTTCTGAGACCCGGCAGCCCGCGATCTGCGTGCCACGGCGGCCTTCGAATACCTCCCGCACCTCAGCACGGCCAACAATAATCTCGGTGTAGACCGGGTCCAGCATACCGTGTAGGGCTTTCTCCACGTCGTCAATCAATTGGTAGATGATGTCGTAGTGGCGAATCTCCACGCCCATACGGTCCGCCAAGCGCTCGGCGCTGGGCTCAGACCCGATGGAGAAGCTGATGACGATGGCCTTGGAGGCACTAGCCAAGAGGATGTCCGATTCCGTTACCGCGCCGCTGGCGGAGTGCAGTATCCGCACAATTGCGTCTTCATCGACCATCCGTTCCAAAGCCCCGCGGACAGCTTCCACGCTGCCCTGGACATCGGCCTTGATCACCAGGTTTAATTCTTTGATTTCGTCGGCGTCCACCTGATTGACCACTTCTTCCAAAGTGAGGGCGCGGCCCTGTCCGGACTGTACACTACGAGTCTTGCCGCTGGCTTCAGCCATGGCGCGGCCCTCGCGTTCGCTGGTGGTGACGATCAACTGGTCACCGGCCTCGGGCACGGACCCAAACCCCAGGACTTCGGCCGGATAGCCAGGCAGGACGGATTGCACGGGCTCGCCCTTGTCATTGGCCATTGCTTTGACGCGTCCGAAAGCCGCGCCGGCGACGATGAAATCGCCGATTTTCAAGGTCCCGTCCTGGACCAAGACCGTGGTGCTGGGTCCCCGCTTCCGGTCAAGTTTCGCCTCAATAACAACGCCCTCGGCCCGTTTATTGGGATTGGCCTTGAGTTCGGCGATCTCCGCCACCAGAAGTAGGTTCTCCAGGAGGGTGTCGATGCCCGCGCCGGTCTTGGCTGAGACATCCACGGAGATGACGTCGCCGCCCCAGTCTTCAACGAGGAGTTCCTGCTCACTGAGCTGACGCTTCACTCGTTCGGGGTCGGCGCCGGGAAGGTCCATCTTGTTGATGGCGACCACGATCGGGACCTCGGCCGCTTTGGCATGGTTGATGGCTTCCAGGGTTTGGGGCATGATGCCGTCGTCTGCCGCGACGACCAACACCGCTATGTCGGTAACTCGTGCTCCCCGGGCCCGGATGGCTGTGAATGCAGCGTGGCCTGGTGTGTCCAAGAAGGTTATGGGATGACCGTCGGATTCAACCTGGTAGGCGCCGATATGCTGGGTGATGCCGCCGATCTCCCCTTCAGCGACATTGGAGTTCTTGATGGAGTCCAGCAAAGAGGTCTTGCCGTGGTCTACGTGGCCAAGAACGGTAATCACCGGCGGGCGCAGCACCAGATCGGCTTCGTCTTCCTTGGTGGCGGCTTTTTTGGAGGCTGCTCCTTTTTTGGCAGCGGGTCCCTTGGCCGCGGTTGGCCCCTCGGCCATACTGGTGCGGACTCCCAGAGCAGTGGATACCAGAGTGGCTACCTTATATTCGACCACCTGGTTCATGGACGCCATGATCCCGTTGCGCATCAATTGTTTGATCACGTCAATCGGATTTTGATTCAAGACCTCCGCAAGATATTGGACCGTCATCGTCTCCGGAAGGACCAAGGCGCGGGTCTGCGCCCGGCGTCCAGAAGTCTTGGGGGGTTTTGCGGCTTCGCCTGCGTCGTCCACTGTGGTGGGTCGTCCGTCAGAAGTCATCTACACATCCATAAAAATCTTGAGATTAGGGCGCCGTAGCTGGTGGGGCGATGTTCGCTTCGTAATAGGCCCGCACCGGTTCCAGGTCTTGGTTGGAGAGGTCTTGTTTGAAACTACGCTCCAAGGCCCTTTTGCCGAGCGCCCGGCCCCAGCATTCCGGAATGTGGCAGAGGTAAGCCCCTCTTCCTGATTCCCTCCCGCTGATATCGACAACGATCGGCCCCTGACCGGTCCGGACGACCCGAACGAGTTGTGCCTTGGGCATCTTGGCTCCACAGGCTACGCAACTCCGTTCGGGAACATGTCGGTTCTTTGGCAAGGCCGGCCCTCCAGAGAACTGCCCACCAGATTTTCCATGGTGGGAGACCATTCAGGGAAGGATCTAGCGGCCTCCGCCG
>JADFPD010000117.1 GCA_022562475.1 Chloroflexota bacterium
ATCCGTCAAACAAACCGGTCAATTGCTGCCAGTTGAAGTTGCTCGGAGACCAGACCAAATTCTTAATGTAGCGAACACAATGTCAGATCTTCTGGCAGATGGAAGCTTTATCGGCAATCTGATCGTGTTGGCAGCGCCTTTAGAAACCGATACGATGGTTGCTCTTAACGAGGCCATCACAACACCTAACTGGGAACTCGAAGATGATCTAAGAACAAATTGGATTATTGGCGTGCACGCAGATTGCCTTGTCCTGCATCTGGGGAATACTGAATTGAATCAGGTGTTCGTCGTTGACGTGCAAAAGTTTGCTTCACTTGTTCAATTCGATCCCCAGGTGGACTTGCATGTGCTGCCAATAGACGAAGCAACCGCAAGGCAGATAGTAGAGCGAAGGCCCGACCTCACCCTGGATTTGCTTCGCTCTATGGTTCAATTTACGCTATACCAATCCTACGATTTCGAAGTAGCCGATCCGAAAGCGATTTGGGGCTCTAAACTCTTACCATGACCCGGTGACCACCCTTCAAATACTTTGGCCCTTAGGCAGCCTTTTAACCTGGTTCCACCGCACGGTAATCAGCTCATCCGAGTCCAGCATGACGTGGTGTCCATTGGCCCATTTGTCCGGGTAGTCCACGGTCTTCTGTTATACGTTGCTCTCGATCTTCCCGGCTAGGCCGCTCTCAGATCCTCTGGCGTGACGTATCCGGTCAATTCGAACGTCTGGGGAATGTCCCGTAGTGCCCGCTTGAGTCCCCCGATGCGGGCCTGCTCCGCGGCGTCTCCGCGTTCCACAGGCTGCATGAAAGGAACGTCTAAGTTATTCATCTCCCCGTCACTCGCCCGCCTGATGTACGCCATGTGGAGGCCTTAGGCTTTGGGCATGTTGACCGCTCAGTTGGGCCTGGAAAAGGCCCAGAACCGCGGCGGCATCGCATCCGCAGAGGTCGATCCTTTCTGCCCAGCAGCCTCTACCTCCTCCTGTCGTTTCGCAACCGTGGCTGCGTTCGGTTTGCGTCCCTGCTTTCCGGCTTTCCGGCTTATCCAGCCACTCAGTTAGCCTTTTCTCATTTCATATACACCTTTCTCATGCTCCTCCGCCGCTCTAAGCACCAAGGTTCTAGAACATTCCAACCTCCCTACCCATGCTATTTGCCCCGAGTGGCAGGGCTTGCAGGGCCAACAGACGTTCGATTGGTCCCGCTTGAGGCATGTGGCCACCTGGATGTTTAAGCGGTGGTCCATGTCCATCGGCCCTTCAGGTCGCAATCGACGGCGTCCATGGGCGATTCTGCGTAGGTTGTTGGCGGCTAAGACGGATTGGGCCAACAAACAATCCCCTATGAGGCTAGTAAGTCAAGAGCGATACCCACCGATAAACAAACTCCTGCAGTGGCATAGACCCATTTATCTAAACGCGATTCTTTTAAAATTGCTGCAAGATATCTAAGGAAAAGGGCTATGATTCCAGACACAATAACGCCCAAGAACGCAATCAAAAGACCGGCAGCCGCACCTGCAACGACTCCAAAGACGGTACCAATCATTCCATTAATTATCAGTGTCAAAACCGAATCCAAAGGAATATTAAAGGGGTCTACTATCAAAGTCGCCAAGGCGACCATTGAAAAAACGAGTAAAAACGAAATTCCAAAAATATAATATTCCGGACGGTTTGATTCCACGGGAGAAGTTAAGCTAGATTCATCAAAAAAAATGTCAATGATCACCGCAAGTAGGTAAAAGATTATTTTTTTCCGAGATAAAAAACCACCCTTAATCCGAGGGTAGCGAACGTTATAGCATCTTTAAATGAAAGGTTGGGTAAGGCATCTCCGAATCCCTTTATCCGGGTGTATCCAATCAATTCCGTTACAACCGTGAGGGCACCGAAAAAACCAAATGCCATTCCAATTCTCCCCCACCAGAAGATCCGTAACCCGTACATTTGGTCCTTAGGATTTAAGTCGCCGCGCAACCATTCTTGTACGGCTTGAATGAGGTCGTATTCCACCATCGGCCCCTTGCATAAAAAATTACCAGCAGAGGACAATACTACCAGTACGGGAATAACTATTTGTGTAGGTTTCTGCAATCGTTCGGTCAAATTTTGTTCGACGGTGAAGGAAGCAGACACCTGGGTGCCGACCATCGTCTTCTTAGCCATCTTTCTTACCTCGCGAGTTAGACGGCTGGTATATAGTCGACGGTCACACGGCAAGGCAAACGATGGGTGGGTGTCAGCGTGCCGGGAGGGGAGTGATCAAAAAGTTTTGTGGGCATCGACCAAAAGTAAAGGCTCCCAAGATAACCTCAGGAGCCTTTTCCGTGCTTAAATTATGGTGACCCGCCTCGGGGTCGAACCGAGAACCTACTGATTAAGAGTCAGTTGCTCTGCCATTGAGCTAGCGGGCCGCTGTTGTTTGGTGGGCGAATTCCAGTCTACAACCTAACAACTATCCTGGGATAGTGCCAATTTGCTTAGAAAGCTGAAGATTATTTACCGGATTCGCCGGTCCAAACGAGGACGCTATAGCCCGTGATCGAGGCGTTCGATCAGGCGCTCGGGAAGGTCCGCGGCCTTCATCTTCTCCTGGGTCTTGGCTATATCGTAGGTCACGCGGTGGCGTTTGATAATTGCTTCCTCGCTGTCGTAGACGGCGTAACTGGGCCGGGGGTCCCGGTCCCGGGGCTGTCCGACGCCACCGGGATTAATGATCCGGCGCTCACCGTCTAAAACCACCGGCGCATCTTCGGGAAAATCGACGAACTCCGGGAACTGCGGGTTTCCGTCCACCTCGCAGCAAAGGAAGGGTATGTGAGAGTGCCCGACGAGACAATAGGCGGTTTCCATGAGAGCCAACGTGCCGGAGGCCGAATCGCGGTCCAGCAGGTATTCCACGATCGGGTCACGCAGACTCCCATGCACCAAGGTGAACGGGTCTTGCACCGAGACCATCGGCAGGGACGTTATGAACTCCCGCTGCCCGGCGTCGATCTGGCCGGCGGTCCACTCGGCCGCCGCCTTGGCGGCCGCATTAAAATCATGGGCATCGATAAGGCCTACAGCGGCGTGATCGTGGTTCCCGGCCACCGCCACCAGGTCGAATTCCCTGATGCGGTCAACGCAGGCCCCTGGGTCCGGGCCGTAGCCCACCGTATCTCCCAGGCACCAGATCACGTCGAACCCGCCTCGGTCCTGGGCATCGGCAAACACGGCCTCAAGGGCCTCCAGGTTTGCGTGAATGTCGGATAAGATCAACGCCCGCATGGTTCGGAATTCCTGAAACATCCCGACGGCATCGGGGCCGTGGCGCGAAATCCGGTAAAATGTCACCGTAAGTATAACCGCTGGCCGACGGCTGCCGCCTAGGCCGTCTTTGAACTCATATCCTGGAACTCTATAACAAGGATAAACGTATGCCAAACGATAGACCCATCGTCAGGGTGATCGGCACCGGTGGAAGCATCGCCGGGGTCGGGCCAGACCGCATGGACTTCATACTCTACCCGGAGATCGGCGACCATATCACCATTCAGCAATCCCTGGACCGCGTGCCGGAGATCCAAGAAATCGCGGATGTTAGGTCCGAAGACCTGGTCAGCGTCGGCAGCACCGCCATCGGCGCCGCTGAGTGGCTGGGACTGACCCGGCGGACCAACGAGATATTCCGGGAGGAAACCGACGTCGCCGGCGTGGTCATCACCCACGGCACCGCCACATTGGAGGAGACATCCTATTTCCTCCACCTGACCGTGAAATCCTCCAGACCGGTGGTGATCACCGGGGCCATGCGCCCCCCCACCGCGCTAAGCACCGATTCAGACCTGAACCTGCTGGACGCAGTGCGGACCGCCGCCTGCCCCGAGGCCGCAGGCCTGGGCGTATTGACGGTGCTGAACAACGAGATCCAGTGCGGCCGGGACGTGACCAAGGCCAACACCCTCCGGGTGGAGACCTTCCGCCCCAACGAACTGGGGTTCCTGGGATACGCCGATTCCGACGGAAAGGTGGTGTTCTACCGGGCGCCCCTTCGCCGGCACACCGTTGACACTCCATTCATGGTGGACGGCATGACCGGTCTGCCCAGAGTCGACATCGTCTACGCCTATGCCGGCGCGGATGGTCTGCTGGTCGATGCAGTGCGGAACAACCGCTCCGACGGCCTAGTTTTGGCCGGTTTCGGCGCCGGCACCTTCCCTCCGGCGGTGATCGATGCCGCGGTCAGGCTGGTGGACGACGGTATCCCCGTGGTCTTGGCCAGCCGCGCCACCGCGGGCAGGGTGGTCATCACCCCCAAGAAAGACCAACAGGGTTTCCTTGTTTCCGACAACCTGCTGCCTCAGAAAGCGCGGGTCCTCCTGATGCTGGGTCTGACCGTCACCAAAGACCGCCAGGAACTGCAGCGATTCTTCTACGAATACTAAGCACGGGGCCACTAAGCGAGTCTAATATCCCCGGCTCATATCCGGACATACCCGGAACGCCGACGGTGTTAGCGGAATTGTCACCGGTGTATACTGCCCATCGCGTGTCCGGCGCATGGCAGGCCCATCAGACGAAAATCAGGGGGACCGAGACCCATTGGCTGAAGCTGTAGACCCAAAAAGAATCGCCGGCCCGGAATACCAACGCACCAAAAATCCGGTGATGGCCACCACCGTGATCGGCGCCCACGCGTTGGAACACATGTACGGCCGGGCCTTCTTGGTGCTCATCCCTCAGATCTACATCACCCTGGGGCTTGTCCCCATCCAAGCCGGCCTGTTGGACGCGGTGCGGCAGCTCGCCGGCGGCGTTACGAGCATGACCGGCGGCTTCTTCGTCGATATGTTCCAGCACCGAAGGGCCCATATCCTGGCCTTCAGCATGAGCCTGATAGCCATTGGTTATTTCCTGGTGTCCATCGCTCCCACCTTCGGCCTGATCCTGGCCTCCTTGGCGCTGGCGTCGGCGGGATCGGCATTGTGGCACCCACCGGCCTTGGGACTGCTGGCCCAGCGCTTTCCCCGGCAACGCGGTCTATTTATCTCCCTGCACCGTTCCACGGGCAACATCGGCGACTGGCTGGGGCCGCTGATCGTCGGAGGACTGCTGGCTGTTGTGGGATGGCGTTGGATCGTGGGGGGCGGCACCCCAGTGCTCCTCATATTCGCGGTGGTGATCTTCATCATGCTGCGCCACGTGAGCGGCCCGAAAGTCGAAGGGGTCGATTACGGCGCCAAATTCCGGACTCAGATGCGCGACATGCGGGAATCCTTCAGGGGCACCGGCATGTGGTGGATATTCACCGTCTCCGCCGTCCGTGGCATGGGCGATCGGTCATTGCTCTGGATCATCCCGCTATATCTATCGGACCAATTGGGAATGAGCAATTTTTGGGTCGGCTTCCACGTAGCTCTGCTGGCGGCGCCAGGGATATTTACCGGGCCGATATTCGGGGCATTGTCGGACCGAATCGGAAGAAAGCCCATCATCATGTTTATCATGGCCTCCGCCGTCATCTTCCCGACGACCATGGCCCTGGGTGGAGACGGGCCGGGAATGACCATCTCGGTGCTGATGTTCGGTGTGTTCTTATTCTCGGTCAATTCGCTAACCCAGGCGGCGGCCATCGACGTGGCGGCGGGCAGGGGCCTTGAAGGGACGTTCATCGGGCTCATGTGGGGCAGCAACGCCTTCTTCGGCGCCATGGCGTCGATCATAGCTGGAGTCATAGTTGAATATATCGGATGGCACGCTGCGTTCTATTTCGCTTCCGGGTTGTTCTTCCTGGGCTTCCTGGCATCCCTGGCCTTACCGGGGGATTTCCCAAAGCGAGAGCCGCAGCCTGCCTAAGGAAGTTTCGGTATGCCGGTTCTCGCCATCTCGCCAGAGTCGTCCAGCTAAGTAAGGGCGGGCTTCCAACCCGCCCTGATAATCGTATAGGAACCTTTTACCGAGTTGAGATCCTATGCGCCGGTGTGGGCTAGGTTGATGACCCGTTCGTTTCGGCAACTATTCTGCCGATGCAACAGGGCAGGTTAGAAACCTGCCCCTACGGGCGTCCATCATTTAGGGGTCCGCGTGGGTTGGGCTAGGGCAAGGCTAAAGGCCTGCATCCAGGGCTTTTTGGTATTGCTCCGGCGTGTTCAGGTCCCAGAGGACCGACGGGTCATCGAGCTCAAACCTTTCCGTGGCCTCAGCATGACGCCGCACCACCGCTTTCAGGCCCTGGGATTCCTCTTCGATCTCCGCCAGTTCCGGCAGCAGCTCGGCCGCTATGAGGATGGGGTGGCCTCCCTTGCCGCCATGGGTGGGAATGGTGATCCGGAAAGATGACCCGAGGTGGCGCTCCACCAACGTCCGCACCGTGTCCGCGCTCCGGGGCTGGTCCACATTTAGTAGTAGGACATCTGATAGCTGTTGGCCGGCCAGCGCCGCAACACCGGCTTTGAGTGAGGTGGTCTTGCCCTGTAAGTAGTCGTTATTGAGCGTCCAGGATGCGCCGTCGACGGCGTCGATGATGGGCTTCAAACGGTCCGCGTCATGGCCCACGACCACAACAACCTGTTGGACTCCGGCGTCCAGTAGCATCCGCAGTTGGTGTTCGAGAAGGGTGGTGTCCCGCCAGGGAAGCAAAGCCTTGAGTTCGCCCATCCGGCTGGACTCGCCGGCGGCCAGAAGTACCGCCCAAACGCCGGGCATGGGGCCGGTGCCTAGACTTCTACCGAGGGTTCAGGCATTGGTTCATGGGTGCGCTCGACGATATCGGCGGCTCGGTCGATGTACCAATCGCCCATCTGCATCTGCCCGCCGTCTCCGCCACGCCGGACCATGATTATCTCCGACATGATGCTCACGGCCAATTCTTCGGGCTGCAAGGCGCCGATATTCAGACCGATGGGGGAGTGGACCTCTTTGATGCGCTCCAAGGACACGCCCTGCTGCAGTAGCCGCCTGTAGATCATGATGGTCTTCCGGCGGCTGCCCAGAACCCCGATGTAGCGGGCGCGAGTTTTCAGTGCTGACTCCAGGGCCATATCGTCAAAGCGGTGGCCCCTGGTCGCGACGACCACGAACGAGTTCACGTTCAAATCAAGATGGTCGGTCCATTTGTCGTAGGTTGCGACCACCCGTTCCTCTGCGTAGGGGAACCGTTCTTCGTTGCAGAATTCGGGCCGGTCGTCCACCAGATAGACCCGGTAACCCAAGGAATGGGCCAAGTCCGCCGTGGCCTTGCCGACGTGTCCGCCACCCACCATCACTAAAGTCGGGGGCGTGGTGAAGCCTTCAACAAATACTTCGGTGCCATCAGCTATGCTGAACGACTCGTTGCTGCCGACGTCGGCCACTTTCTGCGCGATCTCGACAGCCTGTGCGTCCAATTCGGCGGTGCCCAGCGAGCCGGTGACCGAGCCGTCGGAACGTAACAGCAGTTTGGAGCCCAGGGCTGGGCCGCCGTCCTTGGCGTTGACCACGGTGGCCAAGCCGACCGGTAGGCCGCCGTCGTAGGCATCCACGATCTCGCCGCCGATGGATAAGAAGTCGTCCGGTTCCCGCAGCGGTTGCAGGTAGAAATACATGGTGCCGCCGCAGACCAGCCCGTCGCGGGCGGCAATGTCCTCGTTCAGGTAGTAGTCTTTGAACTCGGGGCCGCCGTTTTGGCGCAGGATCTCTTTGGCCGCGAACCAGATGTCTCCCTCGACGCAACCGCCGCCCAAGGTGCCCACTCCGCTGCCGTCCTGGCGGACCAGCAGCATCGCGCCGGCCTTCTGCGGCGTCGAGCCCTGGGTACGCACCACAGTGGCCAAAACACAGGGTTGACCGTCTCTCAAGTCGTCGATCGCTCCCTGTATCACTTCTCTCATCTAAACCCTCGCTGTTAGCCGGTTGTCTGCCCGGAATCTCCGAATCGCGTACAGATTCCTAGTTGCATGTCTAGGTGTTAGTTTATCAAAATCAGACGGGTAGGAGCAAATGATAGCGGGCAGTGATACGCACGAAATCCGGTGGAACCCCGACGCTGGGATACTGTAACTACAGGCACAATTCGGTTACAATGTTATGTCATATGGCAATCGTGGTTATTACCTCCTCCGGCGCCAAGAATGCACGCCTATACGTTGAAGTGATGGAGTCCGCGGGGGCGGCCGTGCGAGTTCTGATACCGGACGGCCATTCAAACGTGGCCACGGAAGAGTTGATGCGCGGCACAGGCGGTCTCCTCCTCACCGGTGGACCGGACATCGACCCAGCGCTCTACGGTGAAGTACCCGACCCAGATGCCGGACTGGACCTGGACCGGCCTTTAGACGACCTGGAATTGCGGGTCCTGGAGTACGCCCTTGACCGGGACATGCCGGTGCTGGCCATCTGCCGGGGCATGCAATTGTTGAACGTAGCCTTCGGCGGCAAGCTGATTCAAGATGTACCCAATCACAAGTCTCAGAAAATCGATGGAAAATGGGAGCCTGCTTCCCACACGATATACCTCGCGCCGGGAGCCAAGGCGGCACCGGTGATTGGGATGGCGGGACTATTCAAGGTGAATAGCCTGCATCACCAGGGACTGAAAGAAGCGCAACGAGCGCCGCGTTTGATGACCACGGCATACGAGGTGGAGGATGGGTTGATCGAGGGGTTGGAAAGCCCAGAACATAGCTGGGTGATCGGGCTGCAGTGTCATCCGGAACGGCAGGACGAGGTGCCCAAACTGTTCGGCAACCTGTTCCAAGGGTTGCACGAACGGGCCGAGAGTTTCACCTCCGAATTCGCCGTCTGATCCCGGTCTGGCCAGACGCGACGCAAGCTTCATCATGCAGCAGAGAATCGGAACAAACGCAATGTCCAACAGGCCTAGTAATCCCCGCACGCTTAATAAGTAGAAATCGATCACACCGATGGTGGACTATCAAGGAGCATTGACCGATGACAACAACTAGCCCCGAACAGCCAAGGTCGGGACAACGCCCGGTACGCATCGAAGAGGAGATGCGGACGTCGTACTTGACCTATGCCATGAGCGTCATAGTGTCCAGGGCGCTGCCCGACGTGCGCGACGGGTTGAAACCGGTCCACCGCCGCATCCTATACGCGATGCACGATATGGGTATCCGGCCCAACGGCGCCTTTAGAAAGAGCGCCAGGATCGCCGGAGAGGTACTGGGCAAGTTCCATCCTCACGGTGAGGGCTCGGTCTACGACGCTCTGGTCCGTTTGGCTCAGGACTTTTCGATGCGCTACCCGTTGATCACCGGGCAGGGCAACTTCGGCAGCATCGACGGCGACCCCCCTGCAGCCATGCGGTACACCGAAGCCCGCTTGGCTCCCATCGCAGACGAGCTGCTGGCGGATATCGACCAAAACACCGTCAATTTCACCCCAAACTTCGATGACTCTCTGAGTGAACCCACCGTCTTGCCGGCCCGGCTGCCCAATATGCTGGTCAACGGCGCCTCGGGCATCGCGGTGGGGATGGCAACCAACATCCCTCCCCACAACTTGGGAGAGATCTGCGACGCCATCGTTAGGCTGATAGACGACCCG
>JADFPD010000020.1 GCA_022562475.1 Chloroflexota bacterium
TACAACCCCATCACCGTGAACAACTCCTACGGCCACACCGGCGAGTCCATACTGGCAAGCATCGCCGACACCCTCAAATCGGCCTCCATGGCCTTCCGGTTCCCCTCCCAGTGGGTGCTGGTCATCGGCCCGGAGCACGCCATCACGCTGAACGACGACGGCTGGACCAGGAAAGGCATCCAGGAATACATGATTGAGAACGCGGCCCGCCCCCAAAGCGAGCTCATACGCTTGGGCATCGCCCAGGGACCGGGGCGCGAAGGCGACGATAAGATCATCCGCCGCTGTGCCCAGAACACCGAGGACATCTTGGTGCTCATGGGCGGTGGGACCGGCGGGCGGAACAGCGCCATCATCGACACCACGCGGTTCCAGATCAGGACCCGCAAGATCGAGAATCTAAATGGATAGTGTGGGATTTGACTCACAGCGAAGGATATCTGTTGCGCTTCGTGGTGTAGACAATTTCTGCGAGGCGGAGAGGCATGAATGTCCTGGAATACCCAGGGTCAGGCCATGATAAAATCCAAGGGGAAGGAGATTTGATATGGCTAATCTTGCGGATCGAATCACAGTGGACCCTGAACAATGTGGCGGAAGGCCGTGTATCCGAGGCATGCGTATCCGCGTGATTGATGTCCTTGACCTTTTGGCAAGTGGGCTCACCTATGAGGAGGTGCTGTCAGAGTTCCCGGACCTGGAATCCGAGGATATCCTGGCCTGCCTGCGGTTCGCCAGCCAGCGTATCGACCACCCGGTGGTAGCCGCTTGATCCTTTGGGTCGATGCCCAATTGTCGCCACAGTTGGCGTCATGGATCACTGAAATTTGGGGAATCGAGGCACATCCGTTGTCAGTAATGGATATGCTGAGCGCTACCGACAGGAGAATATACGAGGCGGCAAGGAAAGCAGGCGCGGTGATTGTCACCAAAGATAGTGATTTCCCTCAACTGCTCGAGCGTTTGGGTGCACCTCCTCAAATTGTGTGGATAACTTGCGGTAACACTTCCAACGCCCGGCTAAGACAAGTTCTGCAAACCGCATTGCCAACCGCATTGAGACTACTGGAACAGGGAGAGCCTTTGGTCGAAATCAGTGACGCACAATAACTTTAGGTCGTCCTGGGCACACCCGATGTGTCCAAGACTGAGCCCAAATTCCTTGCATTATGAACTCCAACGTGTATTATGATGGGAAGACTGAACTGGACAGAAAAGGGGTAAATCATGGCTGAGACCGTTACTGTTAGAAACATGAGACTAGTCAACCCCACCGGAACGTCCTTGTCGTCCGGTGAGTTCCACTTGAACGAGCGCCCTGACACCCTCTCCGGGAAGACCCTGGGTCTCTTGGAGAACTCCAAGGCAAACTCGGACAAAGTCCTCCACGAACTGGGCCAGATGCTGAAGGAGAAGTACGACCTCAAAGACATCCTCTACTTCAACAAGCACTCGGCGTCCCTGCCCACCAAGCCTGACGTGGTCCAGGAGATGCTGAACAAGGTGGACATACTCATCACCGGGGTCGGTGATTGAGGCTCCTGCAGTTCGTGCAGTGTGCACGACGGAATCGAGATGGAGCGCCTGGGTCTGCCCACGGCTTCCATCATCACCCACGTATTTAACAACACGGCCAAGGCCATGACCCGCATGATGGGCGTGCCCGACTTCGAGTACATCGTAGCCGAGCATCCCCTCTCCAGTCTGACCGACGAGCAGTGCCGTGAACGGGCCGAGACCTTGCTGCCCGAGGTTGAGCGCATCCTGGTCGGGAGCGCCGCCGCCAAGGCCGACTAGATCGAAGCAGCGCATCTCCGAAGCAAATGAAAAGAGGCGTCCCGATTAATCGGGATGCCTCTTTTCTATTCTTTCAGCCATGGAATTCACCAAGAGGACGACTTCTTGAGCGCCGGTTACGGCCTAGTTGAGTATCAGATGGATCAGTTGCTCGATCCTGATTTCGCTTTACCAAACTCTAAGATCGCGCCTATCACGATCCCAACCGTGATCCAGATGCCGACGTTGTCCGCCAACGCCCCGACAACCGTTCCGATGATGATGCCCATGGCCACCATGAATCCAGTGGGGATTTTCTGATTTTTTAGCATCTCGTGATTTTACCACCGGGCGGCAAGAGAGATATTTAGCTGGTTTCCATCCCGCCGCATTCCCCTGATCCGACGCCGGATTTACGGTTGAATCACCCCTGACCCTGTGTTACGATTTCGCTTGGATTGTTACTGATTTCACGAACATTTTTTACGCGGAAAAACGTGGGTAATTCCACCGTGAAATCTGCCCCATTCGAGCCTGTCCCAAGCCCGATCTACCAGGAGCCCAGACCATGAGTGGGCTAGAACAGCGGATCCACGACGCAGTCCACGGCCAGACCCAGCCGACTGTTACCGTGCTGTCTTCGCTGCTTGCCGTCGAAGACGAGTTGGGTTACATCCCCAAAGAGGCCCTGGATTTCGTGGCCGGGTTCTCGAAAGCCACCGTCAACGACGTCTGGGCTGTCGCTTCCTTTTACCCAAACTTCCGGTTCGAACCGCCCGCTGAGCACGTGGTCGAGGTCTGCTGGGGCGCTTCCTGCCATCTGGTCGGAGCCATGGGCGTCTTCAAGTCAGTCTTGGAAGCCGCCGGCCTGGAAGATGAGGGCGACACACTGGATAAACGCCTCACCGTTAGATTCAACACCTGTCTCGGCGCTTGTTCCCAGGCCCCCGTGATGTCGATGGACCACCATCTGGCCGGGAGGGTCAACCCCGAGATTGCAGGCAAGAACGTCGCTCGGCTACTGGAGCAGGAAGGGCATGGCGAGTAGTTTCTTGGAGATTGGTCTGGAGGCCGGCCGGCGCTGGCAAAAACTCACCGCCGGCGACCGTCCTTGGATCAGGGTCGGGACCGCCCTATGTGGCGAGGCTGCCGGGGCTTTCGAAGTTGCGGCCGCCGTGGAATCGGAGCTGGCGAGTCAGGGCGTTTCCGCCGAGGTTAGCCGCGTGGGCTGCCTGGGCCTCTGCTTCGCCGAGCCTCTTTTGGATGTGCAGCTTCCCGGTGGGCACCGCGTTTTCTACGGGAACGTCGACCCGACGAGCGTGGCCGAGATCGTATCCGCGCACGTTGGGGACGGCGCGCCGGTGACCGCGATGGCCCTGGGATATCTAGCCCAAGAAGGGAGCGACGCCCCAGTTCCGGATGGGATCCCCGACTTGGACCAGCACCCCATGCGGGTCTGGGAGAACCGAATCGCCCTCAAGAACGCCGGCAACATCGACCCGATGGACATCCATCAGTACGTAGCCAACGGCGGCTACCAGGCCCTGCACAAAGCCCTGACTGATCTGGACCCCCAAAAGACACTGGACGAAGTCAAGGCTTCGGGACTTAGGGGTCGGGGTGGGGCGGCATTTCCCACGGCCACCAAGTGGAGCTTCCTGGCCGGAAACCCGGCCACCGAGAAATACGTCCTCTGCAATTGCGAAGAGGGCGACCCTGGGGCATTCAACGACAAGAATATTCTGGAGAGCGACCCCGGCACCCTGGTTGAAGGGGTGATCATCGCCGGGTACGCCACCGGGGCCAGCAAGGGCTACATCTTCATCCGCCACGGCCATAACGGCCCCATCGACCGCTGCCGCGCCGCCGTCGACCAGGCCCGGGAATTGGGCTTTCTGGGCGAGAACATCATGGGTTCGGATTTCAGCTACGAGATAGAGATCGCGCTCACGGGTGACAGCTATGTGGCCGGTGAAGAATCGGCGTTGATGGAAGCCATCGAAGGCAAGCGGGCCATGCCCAGGTTCCGGCCGCCCTTCCCGGCCCAGTTCGGCCTATTCGGCAAACCCACCAACATCAATAACGTCAAGACACTCGCCTATATTCCAGAGATCGTCTCCAAGGGCGGCGAGTGGTTCGCCGGGATCGGCCACGACACCAGCACCGGCACCGTTATACTGTGCTTGACCGGGCCCTTGAAATACACCGGGATGGTGGAGGTGCCGCTGGGCATCAACTTGAAAGACGTGATCTACGAGGCCGCCGGCGGCATGCGGGACGGCAAGACATTGAAACTCCTCCAGACCGGCGGTCCTTTGGGCGGGGTGCTGGGCGCCGATAATATCGACTTGGTCCTGGATTTTGAAATCCTGAGGGACGCCGGAGCCATCGTGGGCGCCGGAGGTATCATCGCCGCCGACGAGACCGCCTGCATAGTGGACCTGACCCGTTCGCTGATCGCCTTCTGCCAATACGAGTCCTGCGGCAAGTGCTTCCCCTGCCGGATGGGCATGAGCCACCTGCTGGAGGTCTTGGAGCGGATCTGCGACCTGGAGGGCACGCCCGATGACCTGACCCTGATGCGGAGCGTCGGTGAGAACATGCAGGCAGGCTCTCTCTGCGGCCACGGCCAGTTGGGCTTCAACCCGGTATCCTCGGCCCTGCGTTACTTTGGGCCGGAATTCGATGCTCATATCATAGACCGGACGTGTCCCACTGGGACCTGCTTAACGCCCCGGTTCTCTCCGGCGGAATCGCGCCGATAACCCGATCCAACATTTGACCGGCCCTGCCGGTGAGACATAGAGGCTGTTCAATGGCCGACGAAATCACAATCAGCTTTGATGGCCAAGAGGTTAAGACCCAACCGGGTAAGATGGTCCTGGAAGCGGCCATCGAGGCCGGCGTCTACGTCCCATATCTTTGTTATCACCCCGGGATGAAGCCCTTCGCCGCCTGCCGTATGTGCGTGGTCAGCGTGGAAGGCCAACGCGGCTTTCCCACCGCCTGCACCACGCCCGTGGCCGATGGCATGAAGGTCCAGACCGCCTCAACCGAGGTAAACGACCTCCGCCGCTCGGTCATGGAGATGATTATCGCCGAACATCCCAGCGGCTGCCTCACCTGTCACCGCGTCGACATCTGCGGCCCCGCCGACGTCTGCCTCCGTCACGTCTCGGTCAACGACCGCTGCGTTACCTGCCCCAAGAACGAACGGTGCGAGCTTAAAGACACCGTCCGCTATCTGGGCATGAGCTTGGAATCACCGCTGAAATACAAGTTCCGGGATATTCCCCTGGAAGTGGCCGATCCCTTCTATGACCGTGACTACAATCTCTGCATCGTTTGCGGACGCTGTGTCAACGCCTGTGAGGAGCTGCGGGGAGACGACGCCATCGCGTTTACCATGCGCAGCGGCCAGGCGCTGGTGGGCACGTCCTTTGGGACCTCACTGCTGGAGTCCGGGTGCGAATTCTGCGGCGCCTGCATCGACGTCTGCCCAGTGGGCGCCTTGGTGGAACGCGACCACAAATGGGACAAGCCCCGGAAGGTGGAACGGACCATCTGCCCGCTCTGTCCGGTGGGCTGCCAGATGAATGTGGAGTACGACGGCAACGGTACCTTGATCAGGGCGATCCCCGAGATCAACTCTCCGGCCAATCAAGGCCAGGCCTGTTTCAAAGGCAAGTTCGGTTTCCAATTCGTGAACGACGCCGCCAGACTGCAGACCCCCCTGGTCCGCCGCGACGGTCAACTGGTGGAGGCAACCTGGGACGAGGCGCTGGGCGTAGTGGCCGAGCGCCTGGCTGAATATTCCGGAGAGTCCTTCGCCTTCCTGACCGCGCCCGACAGCACCAATGAAGAGCATTATCTGGCCCAGAAGTTTGCCCGGACCGCCATGAAGTCGAATAACGTCGACCAGACTTCAAACACCCAGCCCGAGTTGACACTGGGGCTGGAGCAGTCGCTGGGTTATGCCGCGGCCACCAATCCCATCTGGGACTTGGAGCAGGCCGGTTGCATAATCGTTTTCAACAGCAATGTCACCGAGGAGCATAACGTGGTTGCGGTGCCCATAAAACGGGCCGCCCGGAAGAATGCCAAATTGGTGGTCATCGACTCACGGGAAGTGGAGTTGACCCGGTACGCTCACGTTTGGTTGCGGCCGGCTCCCGGAACCGAACAATTGCTGCTTGGCGGGTTGCTGAAATCGGTCATCGATCAGGGATTCCAGAAAGACGACTGGCTGGCCGAGAACTGCGAAAGCCCGGCCACTCTCCAATACGCTCTAAGCGCCTTGGACCTGGATGAGATATCGAAAACAACCCAGGTCGATCTCTCTGATATCGCCGAAGCCGCCCGCCTCTACGGCGAAGCGGAAACGGGAGCTCTGGTCTACGCCTTGGACAATATCCAGCCGAAACTGGCTCGGGACTGCGTTCTGTCTCTGGTCAACCTGGCCTTGGTGACCGGAAACGTGGGCAAACCAGGCGCGGGGATCTACCCCATGCGCCCCGGCGCCAATGAACAGGGCGCCTGGGACATGGGTTGCGTGCCCGACCGGCTGCCCGGCTACCGTTGGGTCTCGAACTCCGATGACCGGCAGGCCGTTGAGGGCTTGTGGGACTCGTCCATCCCCGAGATACCCGGACTGCGCCTGACTCAAATAATCGAGGCCGCGGCAAGCAGCCGGGTCAAGGCCATGTTCCTCATCGGAGACAGCCCTAATCTCAGCAACGGCAAGCTGGGAGACGGTCTGGCCGCCCTGGACAACTTGGAATTTCTGGTGGTCTGCGACACGTTCTTGGGCGCCGCCGCCCAGCGGGCCGACGTTGTACTGCCGCGGGCGACATTCGCCGAGAAAGATGGCACATTCACCAACCTGGAGCGGCGTATCCAGCGTCTGAAACCGGGCAAAGAGTTGCCGGACGGAGGCGCGCGCCCCGAATGGCGGGTGATCTGCGATGTGGCCCATAAGATGGGAGCTCCAGGCTTTCTACTAGCGTCTCCCTCTGAGACAATGGACGAGATAGCCCGGGTGGCGCCGGTCTACGCAGATGTCTCCTACCGGAGTCTGGCAAACCAGGGAGGCCTGGTATTCAAGACTGATCTAAAGAGCCCCCAGCCGACCCAGGTGTTGTACGCCAGCCAAGAGGACCGAGGCCTGCAGTGGCCGGTCTTGAGCGGCGGCAAGGGCACCTCAGTCCTGTACGAAAACGGCTTCAAGGACCGGAGAGCGGAACCCATCACGCCGGCCTTCGTGACCGGCGAAGACGAAAGGGACACGGAATTCCCGCTTTGGTTCGTGCCTGGACGGGTACTGCTGCAACAAGAACGGGAGATCAAGATAGTCCAAGGAAGGCGCAACAGCATCCAAAGAGATGAGTTGCTGGAATTGAACCCCGCCGACGCCGCTTCGTTGTCCATCGAGGAGGGCGCCGAAGTGGTGGTGGAGATGGCCAACGGCCGGCTGGCCGGGTTGGCCCGCATAAACGAAGCGGTCCCCGTCGGCGTCGTCGCCTCAACCGCCCTGTTCGGGCAGTTGGCGGTGGACCTGCAGATCTCAGAGGAGGCGGAACCCGCCTCCCGGGTGACTGGACTGGATATCCGCCGGGCCCGCATCGGCAAGGATGGCTAGCAGAGTTCGGCAAATGACGTAAACTTGGTCTTGGGGACAAGTTTAGATAATCCGTGAAAAAAGACCTTAGGAGTGAGAATGGTAGAGGTATCGGCTATCAAGGGGCAGGGCGATGCTCCGGACCTGACCCCGAACCCAGCGTTTCCCACGGCCAGATTGGTGGAGCGCCGGGACATGACCGATGACCTAATGGTCATCAAACTGGAACCATCGAAAGCGTTTGATTTCAAACCAGGCCAATATTGCACCCTGGGACTGGGCAGTATCGAAAGGGCCTATTCCATCGTCTCGGCGCCCTACGAGAAGTATCTGGAAATCTTCGTAGAGTTGGTGCCCGAAGGCGAGCTGACCCCGAAGATGTGGGACCTTAAGGTGGGCGATCTGATGTCCGTCCGCCCCAGAGCCAAGGGCATCTTCACCATGGACCGGAAGATGCATCACCACTACATGCTGTCCACCGTAACAGGCTTGGCCCCGTCGATGAGCATGTTGCGCCAATACCTCCACGACGGAGGCCCTGACGGTGACGATGAGAAACACGTCTTCTACATCATGTACGGCGCGAGCTACGTTGATGAGTTGACCTACGATGTGGAATTGAAGGAACTGGCTGAGAAACACCCGGACACGGTGAAGTTCGTTCCCACCATCAGCCGTCCCACCGAGGCCAGGAACGCCGGTTGGACCGGCGCGACCGGCCGCGTTAACACCATCGCCGAAGAATATCTGGAAAAATTCGGCCTCCCCAAAGACGACACCAAAGTGTACGCCTGCGGCCATCCCGGCATGATCGAAGACGTGAAAGAAAAACTGCGGCCCCAAGGGTGGAACTTCATCGAAGAGCGTTTCTGGAAGCCTTAGGGTTTAACTCGCAAACTAACTTCCTCCGGGCAACGGATTTCCTCCAGTGACCGGCGATGGCTCCCAGAAGGCGAAATTGGGAGTAGAATTGCTGGTGTAATCCAACTGGCGTATACCCCCAGGGCAATCGAATGGGAAGGGTTGGGTAGTGACACCGATTCGCCGCCAATATCTCAAGATCAAGGGCGAACATCCGGACGCGATACTGCTTTTTCGGATGGGCGACTTCTACGAGACCTTCGACGACGACGCCGTACTCGCCGCCAAGGAACTTGAGATCACACTCACGTCCCGGAGCATGGGCAAAGGACTGCGCGTGCCCCTGGCCGGGGTGCCCGTCCATGCTCTGGACACCTACCTCACCCGGCTGATCAAAAAGGGCCACAAGGTCGCCATCTGCGAGCAGGTCTCCGACCCCGCCACCTCCAAGGGGTTGGTGGACCGGGAAGTGGTCCGGGTCGTAACTCCGGGCACCGTGCTGGAATCGGCCCTCCTAGACCAGAAGACCAACAACTACCTAGCCGCTGTGTCCCAAGCCGAAGGGCGGGCTGGGCTGGCCTATGTGGACATCACCACCGGCCAATTCTCCGCAACCGAATTGGCCCTCCACGAACTCCCGTTGGAGTTGGAGCGTATCGAAGCCGCGGAGGTGCTGGTCCCGGATTCCGGGGAGCCGCCGACCTGGACCGATCCGGGCAACAACGGCGCCGGACCTAGCTACGAACTGACACCGGTGGAGCCCCGGACCTTTCACCTCGATGAAGCCCGTCAGGCGCTCTTGTCCCACTACGGCATCCTCACTTTGGAGTCCTTTGGCTGTGAGGGCATGGACCTAGCCGTCGCCGCCGCTGGGGCGATCGTGGAATACCTGGCCCGCACTCAGAAGGCCGCCAAACTCCAACTGGGAAACCTGGCCATCTACGCCACCGGCAGTTTCATGGCGCTGGACTCCCAGACCCGCCGCAACCTGGAACTCTTCGCCGCGGGACGCAACGAAAGCAAGGAACTGTCCCTGTTGGCGGCCCTGGACCGCACCAAAACGCCCATGGGAGGCCGGTTGCTCCGTCAATGGCTGGGCCAGCCCTTGCTGGACCTGCCGGAGTTGGAACAAAGGCTCGACGCCGTCGACCACTTCTACTTGGATGGCTTGAAACGGGCGAATTCAATCTCATCTCTAACCAAGGTCTCCGACCTGGAACGCATCGTCGGCCGCATCGTCTCCGGAACGGCCGCTCCCAGGGAGTTGATCGCACTGAAGGACGGTCTGGCCGCCGTGCCCGGCCTGCGGGACCTGGTTGACGGCCCAAAACTGGAGTGGCTCCAAGACCAACTGCTGCCCTTGCCCGATGTGTGCTCACTCATCGAAGAGTCCATCGCTCCGGACCCGTCGGGCGCCGTTGGAGACGGCAACGTCATCAGACCGGGCTTTTCGCCGGAGATGGACGAACTAAAGAGTTCCGCGGCTAATGCCCGTC
The DNA here is from genome assembly GCA_022562475.1 of Chloroflexota bacterium. Lineage (GTDB taxonomy): Bacteria > Chloroflexota > Dehalococcoidia > Lucifugimonadales > UBA3495 > UBA9611. The sequence continues at coordinate 9,751 of JADFPD010000020.1, forward strand.
AGTTCATCGCCGGACTGGAACAGAGGGAGAGGGAGCGCACCGAGATAAAGGGCCTGAAAGTAGGGTATAACCAGGTCTTCGGGTACTACATCGAGGTCAGCAAGTCCAACATCGGCAAGGTCCCAGAGGACTACATCCGGCGTCAGACCCTGACCAACGCCGAACGATATATCATCCCGGAATTGAAGGAATACGAGGCCCTGGTGCTGAACGCCAGGGAACGTTTGGACGAAGCCGAACGGGCCGTCTATCACCGGGTCTGCGCCCAACTGGCCGATTCAGCCGGGGCCATCAGCCGGGTCGCCTCGGCCATCGCCAGGCTGGATGTCTTCACGGGCCTGGCCGACGCCGCGGTGGAGAACGGCTACGTCCGGCCCACGCTGAACCTTGGCAACGCTATCCGGGTCGCCAACGGCCGCCACCCCGTGGTTGAGCGGGTGTTGGACGTCGGGGCCTACGTGCCCAACGACGTGGACCTCTCCAACGACGGCGCCAGAGTGATGGTGCTAACCGGCCCCAACATGGCCGGAAAGTCCACCTACATCCGGCAGGTGGCGATCATTACGCTCATGGCCCAGATCGGCTGCTTCGTTCCGGCGTCGGAGGCGGCCATCGGGTTGGTTGACCGGATCTTCACCAGGGTCGGGTTGCAGGACGACCTGGCCACCGGCCAGTCCACCTTCATGGTGGAGATGGTTGAGACCGCCGCCATCTTGAACCAGGCCACTCCCCGCTCGCTGGTGATACTGGATGAGATTGGACGCGGCACCAGCACTTACGACGGCCTGTCTATCGCGCGCTCGGTTATCGAGCACATCCATAACGACCCCAGGCTGGGCTGCAAGACTCTCTTCGCCACTCATTACCACGAACTGACCCAATTGGCCGCCAGTCTGCCCGGAGTGCGCAACTTCAGCGTGGCGGTGACCGAGGAAGGGAACAAGGTCGTCTTCTTGCACAAGATAGTGCCCGGCGGGGCCGACAAAAGTTACGGCGTGCATGTGGCCCAACTGGCCGGACTGCCCCAGGGCGTGATCAACCGCGCCTGGGAGGTGCTGGCCGACCTGGAAGCCCAGAGCCGGCAGAACGGCGGTCGGCCGGTCCGCGCCAAGGGAGAGCCAGCGCAGCAGATGGCCCTCTTCAACGACGGCGGCAAGCTGCAGGGACTCCTGAAAGGACTGGACATCCCCAATCTGACGCCCCTCGAGGCCATAAACAAGCTCTATGAGCTTCAAAAAGAGGCCCAAGAAGGGCCTTGACCGGGTTTATCCCGCCCCCTTTTCTCCGGGTGGTCTTAAGGTTGTCACCCTGACTCCGGTCTATACACAACCATTGCGATGAGGAGGACGACGTGAATATAAACGACGCTATTGAGCGATACCTGGAAGCCGTGCGGCTTTATGAATCCACCAACGAGGCCCAAAGCTATACGCTCATTGAAATCCCAAAGCTCAAAATTGCCAATGCCATCCTAGACTCATTAGGCCTCCCGACTGGCCCGAGGCCATTTCACATGGTTGATAAATCCGTGAAAGGTGGTCGGCCTCAGGTGTCAGCGAATCTCCGGTGGGCCATTTTTAAGCGTGATGACTATCGATGTCTAGCATGTTCCTCCGATGTCGATCTGACGATTGACCACATCCAACCTGTATCGAAGGGTGGGCTTGATAACAAATACAACTTGCGAACCCTATGCCGGTCGTGTAACAGCGCAAAGGGCGCCAGGGTATGAGTTGGGAGGCCAACGGGTGGGTCAAATTTACGCACGGCCATCGAGGCCATAAACAAGCTCTATGAGCTTCAAAAAGAGGCCCAAGAAGGGCCTTGACCCGCCCCATTTTTATGGTCTTGCCTTAAAACTGTCATTCTGAGGCGTCAGCCGAAGAATCTCGTTGCTAAAATACCAGTGCTGACCGGGAACAATGAGACCCTTCGCTTCTCTCAGGGTGACATCTGCGTAAGGTGGTTCAAACCAGCAAATAGCTGAGTTGATTATTTCGCCGCAAGCCCTCTATTCACGGTCCCGCCGTGGGTATAAGATACGCCGTGGATTTCCGGCTTCCTATCTAAATGCCAAATCTCCCGAGGAGTGTTGGAGGCCCATTGAGCCAGATTGTTGAATTCTACTGGTGGCCGCGTTGATCGACCTGCCGAAAGGTAAGAGAGTTGCTCTTACAGAAAGGACTTGAAGTGAAGGACCGGGATTTTTTCAAGGATACGCTCAGCGAAACGGAGGTCCGCGAGTTGGCGGCCATGGCCGGCACGGAGAACATCTTCGCCCGCCGCAGCCCCAGCCTGAAGAAAATGGGCCTGGCCGACAAAGAACTCTCCGACGATGAGATGGTCAACCTGATGCTGCAAGAACCCAAGTTGGTGCGCCGGCCCCTGCTCAAAGTGGGCGGTAAACTGATGGTTGGCGGCGGGAATGCCGCGGTGGATGCGGCCATCGCCGAAGCCGGTTAAATATTTGACATAACCGGTGTTTTTTAAACGATGGGACTGCGGGAACTCTGGACTATAATCCTGGCCCGTATCGATGATAATCCCGAAAAACAGGACCAAGAGGGCCCGTTAGCTGCCGATGAATATCTTTTTTGATGTGGACTACACGATCCTCGGGTTGGACAATAGCCTGAGGCCGGATACCAAGGAAACTTTCCAAGCGTTATTGGACGAAAATCACAAGATCTATATCTGGTCCGGGATGGGTGAGCGTTGGGAAGTCGTCAACAAATTCGAACTGAACCAATACGTGAGCGGCGTCTACGAGAAGCCGACTCACCACTTCCACGAACGTCTGGAGGAGTTGGGCGTCCCCTTCGAGCCCGACTTTGTCATCGACGACTATCCGGAGGTCGTTGCCGCCTTCGGCGGCGTATGGGTGCCGCCCTATTTCTTCAAGCGGTCGGTGGACCAAGAGATGCAGCGGATCTACCGCATCGTCTGCGATTTCGCCGCCACCGGCACATCGGAAGACAAGCAGTACCGCAAGAAGGGCTCTACAGTCCCGCTTTTCTAAGCCCGGCATGTCACAGCCCCGGCCGGATAGGACTTGGTCATGCCCATTAAAGTCCTCCCCCCAGACCTGGCCGCCAAGATCGCCGCCGGCGAGGTGGTGGAACGCCCCGCGTCGGTGGTCAAGGAACTGGTCGAGAATTCCATCGACGCCGGCTCCAGCCAGATAACGGTAGAGATCAAGTCCGGCGGCGTGGAACAGGTCAAGGTCGTTGACGACGGACAAGGCATCCCCACCGAAGAAGTGGCCATCGCCTTTCAACGTCATGCCACCAGTAAGATCGATAGCCAAGAGCAACTGGACGCCATCGCCACTCTGGGCTTTCGGGGCGAGGCCCTGCCCAGTATCGCCGCCGTCTCACGCACGGTCATAACCACCCGCCAGCCGCTTGACCAGGGCGGATTCCGCTTGGAACTGCTCTGGGGAGAGCCGGTGTCGTCCGGAAGCCAGGGTTGCCCCACGGGCACGGCCGTCGAGGTCTCGGACCTTTTTGGCAACCTGCCCGCCCGCCGCAAGTTCCTGCGTTCGTCTTCGGCGGAAACCTCCCGCATACAGGAACTGGTCAGCCGCTACGCCTTGGTCTTTCCGGGGATACGCTTCCAATTGATGGTGGACGGCCGCGTTTCATTCACCAGCCCCGGTAACGGGCTACCGCGGGAAGCCATGCTGGCGGTGTACGGGCCCCAGGCCGCCACGGCCATGCTGGAAGTCCACGGGGAGGACTCGGAGACCGGTTATCAGGTAGACGGCTTCGCCGGCGCGCCCAGCCTGACCCGGGCCAACCGAACTTATATGACTTTCTTCGTGAACCGCCGCTGGGTCCAGAGCCGGATGCTGTCCTTCGCCGTGGAAGAGGCCTACATGGGTCTGCTGCAGGTGAAACGCTACCCACTTACGGCCCTGAACATCAGCATCCCCTACGACGAAGTGGACGTTAATTCGCACCCCTCCAAGCGGGAGGTGCGCTTCCGGGAGGAGAGCCGGGTATTCTCCACGGTGCAGCGGGCCGTCCGCGCCGTTCTGGTGGCCGATTCGCCCGTCCCGTCGATGAATGCGCCGGCGGGAGCGCCGCCCCCTGATTCTGACTACCCGCGAGCCATGGCGCCGTCGTTCTTCCCCAGAAGCGCTTTTGGCGGCGCCCGGACCGGCGCCGGCATGCCTGATTACCAGGGAGCCCTACCGGGAGGGCCGGCCGATGCCGCCGCGCCCCGTCAGCCGGCGCCGCCTTTGAAGGTGGTGGGCCAACTCAAGCTCACCTATATCGTCGCCGAGGGCCCCGCCGGCATGTTCTTGGTTGACCAGCACGCCGCCCACGAGCGGGTGCTGTTTGACCGCATCTCCCAAAAAACCTCGGAGCAGGAACTCCAGTCCCAGCCCCTGTTGGAGCCGGTGCCGGTGGAGTTATCTCCCGCCCAGGGCGACACGCTGCAGGCCAACCGCGAATCTCTGGAGAATTACGGGTTCCAGTTTGAACCCTTCGGCGACGGCAGCTACCTGCTTCGGGCCGTTCCCGCCATCTTCGGAGAGGGCGACCCGGCCAAGTCGCTATTGGACGTGTTGGACATGACCGCTTTTGAGGGTTTGGTGCGGCAGAAAGAGGACGTGACGGCGGCCTCAATAGCCTGTCACGGGGCCATCAGAGCCGGGAAGCCGTTGACCCAGCCGGAGATGGTTGCCTTGTTGGAACAATTGGAGGCTACGCCCAACCCCCATACCTGCCCCCACGGCCGGCCCACCATGGTCCATTTCAGCTCTAACCACATGGAGCGGGAGTTCGGCCGGCGTTAGCCGTTGCGGCATAAAAGAACTTAGCGTCCAGTCCGCCAGAAACGACTGTCTCAAACTGTCATTCTGAGGAGTGCCGTAGGCCGGCGAAGATTCTTCCAAATTAAACTTGGCAGACCCTTCGTTTCACTCAGGGTGACATTTGGGGGCCGACATTAAAGTCGGAGATGGCGGCGATACCCAGGGGCTCAGGATACCGGGGCGTTAGCCGTTGCGGCGGGGGTCCCGGCGGGGGTCGGACGCCGGATGAAAGATGGAGTCTTCGTTGGGGAATTCTTGGGCAGCGGCCTTCTCTTGGCCGCCGCGGAGACGGCCAAGCATGCCCAACGGTCCGCCGGCGATGGCCAAAGCCACGGCGCCCAGGCCCATCTTAGCCAGGAAACTGCGGCGAGTCTGGCCGGATTTCTGTTGGGGGCCGATCTCGTTGGCCAATGTACTCTCCTACCGGTGCGCCCTCTCACGGGCTCAGTAAGCCTAATGGTCGCATAGATTGTACAAGACAGACCGGGATTTGCAACACTAGCACAGGCGTCAATCGGCCAGAATCAATCTCATCCACTACGCCGCAGCGTCGTCCATCACCATCCGGGCTACCTTTCGGCCCATGCGCACCGAATAATTGGTGCCCCGGTCTTCAGGATAGATCTGCGTGGTGTTGGCCAGGTACAAGCCTTTGAGCGGCGTGCGGTGGTCTGGGATCCCAGCTTCGTAGTTGGTCCCCACGATGGGCTGAGCGCCATCGACCCGGTGGTGATGGTATTCGATCACCCATGAGCGTTGGAAGTCCGGGTTTATCTTCTTCAGATGCGGAACGAACAGGTCCATGAGTTCGTCGCCCGATTTTTGGTACAGCTCACTGTCCCGGCTGGGATAGTTGCTGATGTAGAGTATGTGCTTCCCTCCGTATAGTTCCCGGTCGATCAGGTTGGTGTGTTCGATCAAGGCCACGAAGGGCATGCCGGGGTCCGCGATGTTCATCCAGTACTTGTTGGTGAAGGGCCGGTCCATGACCAGCACCATCAGGACCGCGGACAGGTACTTCACATCCTCCAACTTGCTCTGGTAGTCTGGGGGCATCGGTGGGACCAGCCTGGTGAACACATATGACGGCGTGGTGGCGATGATGGCGTCATATTCACGCCGCTCGCTTTCGCCGCCCTCCAGCTTCACGTCCATCGCGGTGCCGGCGCCATCTGATTCCACGATCTGGGTCACCGAGGCCGAGGTATGGACCACGCCGCCCTGTTGTGCGATCCGCTCGGCTAGGACTTCGATCACCTCGCCGAAGCTGCCCATGGGGTATCCCAGATACTCCTTCTGACCGGCCCCTTTTCTAGAGGCCACCCGCAAGGTTACCTTGTTCCAGATCCAGGTCATGCCGATCTTGTCGTAGTATTCCCCGAATTTTCCCCGGAGCAGAGGCTCCCAGATGACTTCGTAGCCCCTTTGACCCATGCGCCGGGAAAGCCACTCTTTGGCCGTTATGTTTTCGAACTTGCCATAGGATTTGGTCTTCTGCAGGATAAACGTCCAGAGGCCTACTCTGATCCGGTCGAGAAATGGCAACGGCTTGAACCGTAAGAGGTCCATAGGGCTGGCGAAATCCCAGACTTTGCCCCCGTGATAGAAGCCGACGCTGGACTCCAGCCAAGCCAGGCGGTCGCCCAGGCCCAATTCGCCGATCAGCTCGGTCATGTCGGTGTCGCTGACGAAGAGGTGGTGATATCCCCGTTCCAGCCGGCCGCCGAAGACATCGAAGGTAGACGCCTGGCCGCCCAGGAATGGGGCCACCTCGAAGACCTCCGCGAAGTGCCCTTCCTTAGTCAATTGGTAGGCGGCGGCAAGTCCGGCCACGCCGCCTCCGATGATTCCCACTCGCATCAGTCGTTCTCCCCGGCAGTCTCACCGGCCAGCCCAGGGGTTGGTCCCAGGCTGCCTGCCCGGCTGGCGGCGCTCATCTCGCGGAGCGACAGGTTGTTCTTCCACAACAGGGCTAAGCCGGCCAGGTTAACCGGCAGCCAGAGGGCTACCAGGTGAACGAACCCGCTGTAGGCCCCCGCCAACGACGCCCCGACGCCGAGGGCCATCAACGTCTGCTGGGCGACTATCTCAAAAGGTCCGATGCCGCCGATGGCGCTCGGCACGGAGGTCGCGAGATTGGAGGTGGCGGTTAGTAGCAGGACCACCAACAGCAGGACACCCACCGAATCGAAATGCTCGTCGATGCCGAAGGAGTAGGCCAGCATGAAATACATGGAGCCTTCCAACAGCCACACCGGCAGGGAGTAGACGAAGAGGGCCAGGTGTTTGGAAGGAGAGTTCAATATGGCCAGGCCGGCAACGAAGGTCCGGAAGAGTTCTTTGATCTTGGGTCTGGGACCGGCGGGGACGATGTTCAGCCAAGTTTCCACGCGGTTGGCGAACGATGGCGAACTGCCCAGGAGGGTAAAGAGCGTCAGAAAAACGGCGAAAGCCGCGATGGTCGCGGCCAAAAAGATGACTCCGGTGGTGCGGGACACGTCCGCCGCGCCGTCGAATTCTCCCAACAACAACAACCACGGCGCAGCCAAGGCGGCGAATGCCAACAGAGTTATGCCGTCGTAGACTCGCTCCACGGCGATGGTCGCCAGGGCCGAACTGGCGTTCAACTTCTCCCGGCGGGCCAGGTAGTAAGACCGGACGAGTTCGCCCAATCGCACGGGCAAAAGGTTGTTGGCCATGTAGCCAATGACCACCACCGGATAGAGCCGGCCCACCGGAATGACGCCGATGGGGGCCAGCAGGTATCTCCAGCGGACGGCGCGGAACAAGACTGCGACGAAGTAGACCGCGATGGAAGGCGCCAATAAGAAATAATTGGCGTCCCGGAGGGCGTCTTTGAGTTCGCCCAGGTCTACCTGGTACAGCAAGAGGAGCAGCAGACCCACGCTGACCCCTCCGCCCAACCAGAACTGCCATTTACTGGTGAACCACTTATTGATGAACAACGAGCCGGGTCCTTATATCCTGGCCGATGAGACTTGGAACCAGTATACGCGCGGCTTGAATACGGGGCCATGACAGCCGGAGACCGGGGCAACCGTCACGGCTGGCCTCAACGCTCAAATAGGTAGTAGTCGCCGGTGAACCAGTCCGTCTCCAGGTCTCTGAAAATCCAATAACCCAGAGCGCCGCGCCAAGATTTCCTGCTGGAGGCCACGTCTTTGAAGAACCCCAGGTCCTTCTTGATCTCGTCCTTCCATTCCTCGTCCTGGCGTGCCTCCGAGGGCCGGCGGTAGGTCTCGGGAAACCAGAGGAGGCTATGGAGGGGCTCGCTCTTCTGGTACTCCAACAATTCCCCTCCCGTCCGGCCGGCGTGGTCGGCGGCCAGGAGGAACGACTCCGGCCTGAATTCGTCCTCTCCCGGTGCGGTGCCCAAAGAGTTGCAGCTATCGTTCCAGCCGTCATCTCCCTCATCCTTGAAGCAGGTGAACCGCAGGAGCCCGCCTGATTCGGCGTCCCGGGCGTACCACTGGAAGGGGTACCAGATGTCGAAGTCGACTTCCACCACCCTTCGCTGCGTGAAATTGGTGTCGGCGCCGCTCGCCGCCGATGAAAAGACCTGCGCTTCCAGGGCGGCAAATGTCTCCTTGAGGTCCGAGCCTCCCTGGGCATAGACCAGGATCTCGCGGTTGGAATCATCGAAGGTGTAGCTGGCCCGAAGGGCGCTCCAAGTCCCGAAACCCAGCAACAATGCCGCGATGCCCAAAGCGGCCACGGCCCCTCCCCCGCTGGGAGAGGTGATTCTGACCATGTAGGCGGCGGCGGTCAGGGCCGCCGCGGAACCCGCCAACACCGCCCAGTGTTGCGCGGTCAGGCCGCCTTCGTTTCCTGTGTAGGCGTAAAGGACGAACAACCCGCCCAGGGCTGCCATCGGGGCCAGGAAAAACGGTCCCGCCGCCCCCCGCCTCAGGGCCTGCCTCCAGCGGACGGACTCCGCCAGTTCCCCCAGGAATTTGGCCGACAGAAAGACCAATGGCAGGGTGATGTTCACCAGCAGCCAGGGCATCTTTTCGCTGGCCAGGGTATACGCCAGGAAAGTAACGCCGGCCCAAAGGGTTAGCGCCAGTCCCAATGTGTCGCCCCGTTTGATGAAATAGACCGCCCCGGCGACGCCGAAGACCGCCGGCAGCAGCTCATAGACCGGCAGGCCCACGAAGTAGTAGTACCAGGGCTGGTTGCCCCGGGCCACGTCCTGTTGGGCGACCCAGTAGCCCATGCCCTGCCAGGACCCGCTGAACGCCCCTGACAGGTGGGTGAAGAAAGTAGTGTAGAGGGAGGCCCAGATCAGATAAAAGATGCCGGCGCAGACCAACCAAGCGCCGCCCAACCAGCGGACTCCCAGAATAACGGAGACGACGATCGTGGCGGATAGCACGCCCAAGGCGGCCACGTAGTTGACCGGCAGCCCGTTGGCCGCGGCGCCGATGGTCACCCCGCTGGGCAAGATGCCGTCCACCACCGCCTGGAGGTCCAGGACCGGGGTGAATAAGACGGCGTAGAGGGCGGTTAGCAATGCCGGGATGATGATCAACAGGGTGCCGCGCTGCACCGGATACCGGTGGTAGACCAGGCTCGACAACGCGGCGGTGGCCAGGATGGCGGCCAATCCCAGGTCCAGGGCGGGCACGCCACGGGTGTCGACGACGTCCGCCAGCGGGCGGTAGAGCAGCAGGGCCACTCCAGCGGTCACCGCCAGGGGCGTTCCAGCGATGCAGGCAACGCGGCGCGGTGTAAACGGCCCACGGCTCACCAGCCAGGCCAATACCGCCAATCCCGCGATGACCGCTAGGATATGGACCCAAATGGCAAGGTCCTGTACCGGCAGCAGCAATGTTTCATCGGCCCAGGCGGGCGCTCCCACCAAACCGTCCGTACCGTCCACGTTGGGCACGTTTCTGCCCGTCTGCGGGTCGGGGTTGACCAGCGTCAGGCCGAAAACACCCTGAACAAAGCCCGACAACGCCGACCACTGGGGCAGGGTGAGTGTGGCCAACAGCAGGAAGAATCCGGCGGGCCGGCCCAGGCCGGCGAACTTGGCCCGGCCCGAAGGCCACGGCAGGTGGTCCGCAGCGGCCAATACGAGCAAGATCAGTCCGAAGATCCCCACGACCAGGTAGGCGGTCTCTTTGGTGGCGAACATCAGGGCCAAAACGGCCGACGCCAGGTAAAGGTAACGCCGGTGGCCCTCGTGGATGTACCGCCACATCAAGACCAGCAGCACCGAGGCGAAGAAGGCCATGATGATGTCGTTGCGCCCGAACCGGCTGAAATAGAGAAGCGTTGGCGACAGGGCCAGCATCACCGCCGCCAACAGCGAGCCGGTGCGGCCCAGGTAGTCACGGAAGAAATAGGGCGCCGCCACCAGGGCCGTTCCAAAGAGGACGTAGCCCAGCCGGGCGGTCACGTCGGTGTCGCCGAAGATGCGGAACATCAGGGCGGTGAATTCGATCTGGAACGGGCCGTGCATCCAGGGCGAGTGGATGTAGTCGGTGCCGAACACCCAAGGCCAGCCCAGGAAGGCGCCGCTACTCTCCGACAGCCGCCAGGCAAAGTGCAGGTGGATGGCCTCGTCATAGTGCACAGTGCGGCCGCCCAATTCCCACAGCCGCATGGCCAGGGCCACGAACACCACGAGCAGAAACCCGGCTTCCAACCAGCCAAAGGCGCGGCCGGCCCAAAGGCGGGAGACAAAGTGTCCAGGCGAGAAAATCCCTTTTCTATAGCCGTTCATCTGTTTGCAGCCGTTGATCGGAGCGTCTCGTAGATTATTACGCCGTCCTGCTCGAAGGCGGTTCTCAGAAAATCACTGAAGCCCGCCAAGTTGTCTCCTCCGTAGGTCTGCCGCTCCCTTGAGCCCAGGTAAACGTAGCGCACATCGTAGGCGTCTAGCAACTGTCGCACTTCTTGAGGGTCGGCGCTGCTGTAGATGGCGGTCACGTCATCTTCCCGGCCCTGGAAGGGCGCCGAAGAATTGCGCCACTGGAGTTCGTGGCCCTTCCAGCCCAAGATGGTCGGGAACCCGGTGCTGGAGGATATTCGGGCGAATTCGGTGTAATCGTCGCCCACGGCCTCCACCATCCGGCCCCAGGGAGCGTCGTCCCGGAGCCACTGGATGGCGGCGTACTCGCCAGGCGCGGTCTGTTTCAGAAATGCGAGTCCGTCCAGGGTATTGTCCTCTATGGTGTGTCCTTCTCGAAGCACTCCGGTCCGGTCCAAGACGGCCCCAACCGGGTAGTAGAAAGAGGCCAGCAGCAGCACCGCCACCGCCCCGACCCACAGGATGCGTCCAGTACGCAGGAGCCGGGCTACCGGAATCGGGACAACCGCGCGCCGGACCAGGTTTAATGAGCGGTCGACCGATGAACGGACCGACCACAGATAGTACAGCGCATAAGACCCAACGACCCCCAACAGCAGCCAGGCTTGGTAGTAGGACTTGAACACCGTGTTCATCCGCCGGAAGCCGCCACTGAACCGGTCCACGTTGTAGAACAGCTCGGTCCCAGCCAGTAGATAGAACGCCAATGCCGCGAGGAGCAAGGGGAAAGCAGTTGCCGGCTCCAGCTTGAGCCTGGTCCGCTGCATGGCGCTGAATCCGGCCAAGGCCACCAACGCCAGACCTGGGACGACCAGGATCATCCGGCCGCCGATCTCGCCGAAGGCCGCGCCGGTCCCATCGTCGATCCAGGTAACGGAGAACGCCAGGCCCACCCAGACCAGAAACGGCGCCAACGCCACCACCATTATCAATACCGCCGCCGGGCTATCGCTGTCGGTGGGCCGTCCGAGGCCCAGAAGTTGGCGGAAGAGAAATGAGACGACCAGCAGGATGAAAAGCCCCATCACCAGGAACAACAGGAAGGGCCTGGTGTTGACGTCTTGCAGCGGCAGGATGCCCGACGTTTGGGGTTCGAACCCGCTGTAGAAGGGTAGGAACAAGACTACCGCCAAGACCAATACAGGCACGACCACGATGGCGGCGTCTCTGGCCGCCTTGGCCATGTTTCCCTCATGGTCGCCGTAGGCCTTCACCAGCGCCGCCGCCCCCAATACCGCGGCCATCACCGGCAGATCCGCGACGTTGATAAATGCCAAAGACCCAAGGAAGAGAGCGATGGCTACCGACTCCACCGCATGGTCCCTCAGCCAGCGTAGCCCCAATCTTTCCGTGGACTGGAATAGATTGAGGCAAAGGCCCAGGCCCAGGACCATGAACGCAAGGCCCACCACATGGGCATGCAGGTCTCCCAGGATGAAGCTGAACATGGGGAACTCGGTGATGGTGTAATCCAGGCTCTGGCCGCCGGACAGCGTGTCCATCACCCGGCTGGCCCGGAACCACCACCCGCCGTCAGGGAAGAACCCGGAGCCGGTATTTCCCCCCTCAAGGCCCTTGATGCCCACCCATTCCCAGAACCCGTCGCCGGCCCAGCCCTGCAGATGCACGAACTCCATGGCCCCTTCCAGATTTCCGGCCAGCAGTATCAACACGGGACCGGCGGCGCCGAACACGATGCCCGCCCTGAGGCTCCCGCCCGACAGCCGGACCAGGTTGTAGACCAGACCGAAGACGCCCATGGCGACCAGCGCCGGCACCAGGGAAACGCCCAGGTTGTAACCCACGCTGGAGGCCACACCGGTCAACTGGGCAAAGAAGGCCATCATGAAATGGCCGAAATAGTAATAGCTGATGGAATTCCCCGAGAGCCAGGGGTCCTCGGGCGGGAAGTACCGGCTCTGGAGCACCGCGTTCATGAACCCCAAGTCCATGGGTTTTTCGGTGTGATTGATGGCGGGCACTTCGGAGACGATTCCCAGCCACATCAGGAAGAATCCGATGAACAGGACCTCCGCCGCCACCAGCATGGGCCAATGCTGGCGCGCGAATTCTTTGATCTCCGTCAAGTGCTGGCGGAATAGGAAGACGCTGGGGACGGCGGCCACGGCCAGGATCAAGATGATGGTCAGTTGGGTGTTGGGAGCGATGTGGGACAGGCCCAGCACCCAGAGGACGTAGGAGAAGAACACCATGGCGGCGGGTTTGGCCAGTGTGAATCCCCGGTCGGGCAGCCGCCGGAAGAGCACGAATGCCGCGGGCAGGGCCAAGATGCCCAGGGCTTGGACGGCGATGTACCAGCTAAGGGCGTCTAACATGGCTTATGCGCCGACCGCTGGGATGGGGTGGAATTCGGCGGGACCGGCTTTGTTGGGTTGGGTCAGGCGACGGGCGCCAGCAGCGAATCCACGAAGTCCCGGCTGTTGAAGGGGGCCAGGTCCGCGACGCCTTCGCCCGTGCCGATGAAGAGGATCGGCACCTGAAGTTCTTGCTTGATGGCAAGAACGATGCCGCCCCGGGCCGTTCCGTCCAGTTTGGCCAGGAATATGCCGGTACAATTCACTGCTTCCTTGAACGACTTGGCTTGGGCCAGACCATTAAGGCCGGTGGTGGCGTCCAGAGTCAGGATCACTTGGTGGGGCGCTTGGGGTTCCAGCCGGGCCAAGACCCGGTGGACCTTGCGGAGTTCCTCCATCAGGTTGGACTTGGTGTGCAGCCGGCCGGCGGTGTCGATGATTGCCACGTCGGCGCCCCGCGCCTTGGCGGCCTGGTAGGTGTCGAAGGCCACCGCGCCGGGGTCTCCTCCGGGTTTGTGGCTAATAACATCTACGCCGATCTGCTGCCCAAGGATTTCCAGTTGCTCGGCGGCGGCGGCCCGGAAGGTGTCCGCCGCGCCCAGGACCACCTTCTTTCCTTCCTGGGTGAAAAGGTGGGCCAACTTGGCGATGCTGGTGGTCTTCCCCACTCCGTTGACGCCCACCATCAGTATCACATACGGCCCGGTGACCTCAGTCGCGTCCATCCAGACAGATTCGGCGTTTTCAGGCTCCATGCCGGCCACCAAGGAGTCTTTTAGCGACTCGAATATCTCATCGCCGGACTGCAGGCCCTTTTCTTTGACGTTCTCCTTCAACCCTTCGATGATGCGGAGTGAAGTATCCACACCCACGTCCGAGGAGATCAGTATCTCTTCAAGTTCTTCCCAAAGGGAATCGTCCAGCTTGGACGAACGGAGAACATTCAGGATGCGCCCGAACCACCGGTCGCGGCTGGGTTTCACCGCGTTTTCGGTGTGTTCAATGTCCGCCTTACGGTCCCTTTTGAAGAATCTAAGCATCTATCTTTCCGTGGCGTCCCGTGGAGGGCCTGGTATCCGTGAATCGCTAAGATGTAGCCGTCAATGGAGCGGCGTTAGACTTGGCCGGAAAGCGCGGCTAAGGCGGCCCGGGCCGCGGCGCCCTCCGCTTCAGACTTTTTCCCGCCGGCCCCGGTGCCCACCACCTGGCCATTTACCAGCACATCAACGGTAAACACGGGGCCGTGGTCCGGCCCCTCGCTGCTCACCAGACTGTAGATCGGAGGGTCCAGTCCCTGGCCTTGGACCATCTCCTGAAGGAGGGACTTGGGGTTCTCCGGCGGGCCGTCCGACCGCTCGGCTTGGGCCAGTTCGGTGTCGATCAACTTGAGGATCAACTGGCGTGTGAACTCGTTGCCCTGGTCAATGTAGACCGCCGCGATCAAGGCCTCGAACGCCGCCGCCAAGAGCGAGTCTTGTTGGCGGCCGTTGCTGGTCTCGACGCCCTTGCCCACGAACAGGTAACTACCCAAATCGATGCGCCGGGCTATCTGGGCCAGTGTTTCGCGGCGGACCAATGAGGAGCGGGTCTTGGTGAGTTCCCCTTCGTCGGCATTGGGGAAACGGAGGTAAAGTTCGGTGGAAACGGCCAGTTCCAGGACGGCGTCGCCCAGGAATTCCAGCCGCTCGTAGGACTCGGATGGGTCCAGGCCGTTCTCGTTGCAGTAGGAAAGGTGGACCAGGGCCTGGCGCAGCAGGCTGGGGTCCTTGAAGGAGAACCCCAGCGCTGTTTCAAGGGCCTTTACGGGGGCCCAGTTTGGTTTGGACTGGTCCCTAGATGACCCCATGAGGCCAAGGGGGCTGCGGGCGCTTGAACTCGCCGACGTGGGCGAACTCGTTCATGGCTTTGGACATCGTCTCGTAGATCTCCACGGCCTGTTCGTCCGGGGGTATGAACATCTTGAGGAAAGTGGCGTTGCCCGATTCGGAGATGAAGGTCGGCACTCCGAATGCCCCATACTCCTCCACGGCGATGGTGTGAGACTCTCCGATGTCTTTCAGCAGTTCTGGGTCGGCCGAGTCCTCGCGGAAACGGGCCATGTCCAGACCGGCGGTAACCGCGGCTTCTTCCATGACGGCCGGGTCCAGCAGGTCCTTCTTGTCTTCGTGGCGGGCCCGGAGCAGGGCCATGAAGAAGGAACTGAACGCCTCTTCGCCCTGGCGCTTGGCGGCCAGACCGGACATGTGGGCCAGGAACGTCTTGTCGGTCCCGTCTACGACCTCGGGCAGCTCCCAGAGCTTGACGTCAGAATCTTTGTCGCTGTTGACCTGGGCCAGAGAGAATGGTTGCCAATCAATCTTGATCGGCTCTCCCGTGGACTCTTCTACCTTCGACAGCCACACGGCTGCGTTGTAAACGAAAGGTCAACGGAAATCGTAGTAGGTGGTGAATTGGGCATCGGCCATAGTCTTACCTCCAAAATTCGCCAACTCGCGCGCCTATGGGCACGATCGGCCTGAGCGTACGGTGGCCGTACGATTGGATTGTATCCACAGCGCCACACGTTGTCAAAGCACCGCAGGCGGTTTATTCGGCGTTTTCAACCGGCTATATCGGGACTACGATTCTGCCTGGTCCGCGAGCCTGGCATGCTATAATTCCGGCTCCGGTTTCGCTCTCCACAGGAGGCTCTCCCACGCCTGATTCCCGGTCTCGCTTGCCCCTAACCCGCATCTCTTTGGACCGAATCGCCGGTGGCGTAAACGGGGGTGCGTTGGCGGTATTTAACTCCCTGCGCCGCCGCGCTTCCAGGGAGGGACTTGCAGTCTACCTGGTGGGCGGGCCGGTGCGGGACGCTGTGCTGGACTTTCCGGTGGCTAACGACCTGGACTTCGTCTTGATCGGCGATGCTCCGGCTCTGGCGGCAGACTTGGCCGAGGAGCTGGGCGGAGAGGTCACGGTGCACACCAGATTCGGCACCGCAACGGTCCAGATAGAAGGCGGACGGGTAGATATCGTAACCGCCCGGAAAGAGGTCTATCCCTTCCCCGGGTCCCTGCCCCAAGTTTCGGCCGGCACGCTCGAAGATGATCTGGCCCGCCGGGATTTCTCCATCAATTCCATGGCGCTGCCACTGTCCGGTGACTCTCCCGAAGTCATCGACCCCCACGGCGGCCTACAAGACTTGGAAAGAAGGTCGGTAACCACTCTGCATCCGGGTAGTTTTACCGACGACCCGACCCGGATGCTGCGGGCTGTGCGCTATGAGCAGAGACTGGGGTTCCAGATCGGCGAGACCGCGCTGTCGGAAATGAAGCAGACACTTGCCGGCGGCCATGCGGGTGCGGTCTCCGGAGACCGCTGGCGGCAGGAATTTCAAAAGATTTTCGTAGAGGACCGGGCGGCTGAGATGCTGCTCAGGGCGATCGAATTGGGGGCGCTGGCGGCGGTCCATCCCGCGTTGACCGATGGGCAAGGACTGACCAAGTTGGCCGGCGAGACCGGCTTGGCGCCAAGCGACTATCTGGCCGCGCTGGTTGTGTCCTTATCGGCCGCCGACGGAGATGGAATAAGCCGCCGGTTGAACCTGCCCGCTGATTGGGCACGGGTGGTCCGTGATACTATGGCGTTGAAAGAATCGGAGTCCGAGATCTCCGGACCGTCGGTGATGACTTCCAAGGTTTGCAGCGTACTGGACGGCCTGGACCCCGATGCGATAGCGGCTTCGGCCCGTATTTCCCAGGACCCCTTGGTTGCAGAGAGGCTGCACCGGTATCTCGACGAATGGCGGCTGGTGAGTCCGGATTTGAACGGCGACGACCTGCTGTCGATGGGCGTCCCCCCCGGCTCCAAGATCGGCGAGGTCTTGCGGGAACTAAACTCGGCGAAATTGGACGGCCTGGTCGGCAACGAAGATGAAGAGCGGGCCTTGGTGCACCAGATCATCTCGCGAGGGAGTTGGTCTCCCGGCGATGGCGGATTATTAAATGGCGGAACAGACGGGCGTCCCCGAGAACCTGGAAACACCTGAGAATGAATTGGAGTCCTGCGTCATCTGCGGCGACGCCCTGGACGGCGTCCAAGAAACGTCTTGTCAGATGTGCGGCGGAAAGTTCCACCAGCCGTGGAGCCAGAACAGCGACGTGCCCCGATGCGGCCGCATCGGCAGCCACGAGGAGGCAATGGCCATCGTATATCTGTGCGATGACTGCTACTACGGACGCCGCCCCTAGGCAACCCGGTCTTTTGATTTTCAAAATAGCTGAAGGCCCCGATTCGATCGGGGCTCACGCCCAAGGAGAACACGGCCATGCATGCAGTCTATATCGAAGCCCACGGCGGCCCCGAGGTCCTGACCTACGGCGAGCGCCCGGAGCCCCAGGTGCAGGCGGGCGAGGTTAAGATAAGGGTCAAGGCCACGGCCCTCAACCGCCTGGACCTCTACACCAGGGACGGCGGCCGGGGACTGGAACGGGAATTTCCCCCGCCCCTGATCCTGGGCGGAGACTGCGCCGGTGAGATAGTGGAGTGCGGCGATGACGTGGCCGAATTCAAACCTGGTGACCGGGTGGTGGTGAACCCCCGCCTGAGTTGTATGCAGTGCGCGCCGTGCCTGGCGGGACAGGACGACCTGTGCCGCCGCTCACGATTCCTGGGCAGCGCCATCGACGGCAGCTACGCGGAGTTCGTATCCCTCCCGGCGGCCAACGCCCACCTGTTGGCGGACAGCGTGTCTTTTGAACAAGCCGCGGCGGCCCCCACAACCTACCTGCCGGTGTGGAACATGCTGGTGCGGCGGCTGCAACTGAAATCGTGGCAGACCGTTCTGGTGCTCTCCGCCTCGGCCGGCGTCGGCACCGCCGCCATCCAGGTTGCCAAGGACGTCATCGGCGCTAAAGTCATCGCCACCACCAGCAGCCCGGAGAAAGCGGCCAAGGCCACGGCATTGGGCGCCGACGTGGTGATCAACTACAAAGAGGAAGACATCCGAGACCGGGTGCGTGAGATCACGGGAGGGGCGGGTGTAGACTGTGTGGTCGACCACGTGGGGGCCGACTTCTTCGCCCCAGCCTTTGCATCACTGCGGACCGGCGGCCGCTACGGCATCTGCGGGGCAACCACCGGATTGCGCACGGAGTTGCATCTGGGCCAGTTGTTCAGCCAGCAGAAAGAGATCTACGGCGTGTACATGGGCACGAAAGAGGACATGCGGGAGGTCGTGGAGATGCTGAACCGGGGAGCGGTCAGACCGGTGGTCGACCGGACCTTCCCGTTGTCCGAAGCCGCCGCCGCCCACAAGTACATGGACGAGACCAATTTCTTTGGCAAATTGATACTTACGCAGGAATAGCGGTCAGCTGACAGCTATCAGCCGTCAGCTTTCTTCCGAAGCCTTTGGCCGTGGAAGAGGTATTGCTGGGCGTAGCCGCCGTAGCGGCCAAAGTGGTCTTGCGCCCATTCCAGCAGCACCCGGTCGGGCGGGGTCTTTTGGCCGGGGAAGTACCATTCCGCCAATGCCCGGCGGATCCAGACGTCGATCGGGAACGCTTCCAGTTTGTCCAGGGAGAATATGGCGATACAGTCGGCTATCTTCGAGCCGATGCCTTTGATCTCCATCAATGCCGCCTTGGCCTCCGGATACGGCAGGCGCACCAAGGCCGCCAAGTCCAACCTTCCTTCCAAGACCGCCATCGACGCTTGGGCCACGTAAGGCGCCCGGAACCCCAGTCCCAGCCGCCGCAATTCGCCTTCACCGGCCTCGGCCAGGTCCGCGGGGCTGGGGAAGGTGTGGCGAATCTGCCCGTTCAGGGAAAGAGGGTCGCCGAACTCGTCCGACATGCGCTCCATCAGTTGGTGGATGCGGGCTATGTTGTTGTTGGCGGAGCAGATGAATGCCACCAGGCATTCCCAAGGCTCTGTGCGCAATATCCGAAGACCAGGATATCTGTTGACCATTTCCGCCACCCGCGCGTCACGGCTGATGTCCAAGTAGATGGCTTCGAGATTATCGTCCAGCCGGAAGTAATCGCGCAACATGGCCGCCGCCTCGGCCTCCGGTGAGGGTCCGGACCGGAACTCAACTGTCTGGCCCGCCGGCGTCTGACCCTTCTGGCGTATCTGGATGAATTCGCCGCGGACCACTCCCGAATACCAACCGTCCACCTTTTTCCACCGGTGGGCCTGGCCGCTCTCCAAGCTGGATGCCAGGTCGAAGGGTTGGTCGATGGTCAGTTCCAACACACTCTCCAAAATTTTGGTTTAGGCGATCCACTGGGCGGCCAACTGGCCGATGTTGGTCAGGCTGCTGGGCTTGAGGGTGCATGGGGGTATGGACCGCAAGAAAGAGTTGCCGTAGGATTTTCCGGTGATGCGGTTGTCCATGATGACGATGGTCCCCTTGTCCTCTTTGTTGCGTATTAGGCGGCCAAAGCCCTGGCGGAACCGCAGCACGGCCTGGGGGACGGAGAATTGATTGAACGGCTCGTCGTACTGATTGGACCGGGCCTTCACGATCGGGTCGGTGGGGACCTGGAAGGGCAGCCGGGTCAAAACCAAGGCTTTCAGCATCCCCGACGGCAGGTCAACTCCCTCCCAGAAACTGCTGGTGCCGAGAAGCACGCTGTCGGGCTCCTCGGCGAACCGGGTCATCAATTGCTGGGCCGAGCCGTCCACGCTCTGGGCCAGCACCTGGATGCCCTCGCCCATCAGCGGGGCGCGTAGCCGCTGGGCCACCGCGCGCAGCGAAGCGTAGGAAGTGAAAAGGGCCATTGTCCGGCCTTTCATGGCCGTGCCCAGGTCGGTCAGGACTTTGACCATGGCATCGACGTACCGGTCGGAGTTGGGCGGCGGCATGTCTTCGGGGATCAGGAGCAGCGCCGCCTTCTGATAATCGAAGGGCGAACCGACTAAAAGTTCCTGGGAGTCGCCGCCCACCCCCACCCGGCTCTTGAAGTATTCAAAACTGCCCTCGGTGCTGAGGGTGGCGCTGGTCAGGACCACGCTGTCTTTATGCTGGAACAGATCGGCGGCCAGGGTGCTGCTGATGTCCAGGGGCGCCGAGTTGAGCGAGATGGCTGGGTTGCCCCGCATCTGGTCGTTGCTGACCCAGTGGATGTCGTCGTCCAGCGGGTTCCCCAAGATGGAGCTGAACTGGTCCCGCAGGGTCTCCACGTCGTCCATCAGGTTGGCCGTCTCCATGATCAGGGCCGGCTGGTCGGTGGCGGCGGGAAGTTTGGTCGATTCCAGGAACCGGTGCAACCGGCCCACGTTCTGGGCGGCCTGCTGCAGCCCCACGTCCAGGTTCTCCCATGCCAGGTGCAGGTCGGTCCAGCTCTGGGTGTTCCGTATCTGCGAGGTGATCAGCAGTTGGGGACCGTTGCTGTCTTGGGAACCCGACTTCTGATTGGCCTGGAAGCGCTCAACCTCCGCCCAGAGGCGCGCCCAGATCTGCCGGACCTTTGCGCCCTCCCCCTCAACTCCGGATACCGCAGTCTCGGCTTCCTGCCGCACGGATGAGGCCAAGCCTTCGGCGGCCATGGCCTGCCGAATCTGGGTGGTCAACCTGATCTGGGGTTCCCAGACCTCGTCCAGCTTGTCCTGTGACACGCTGAAACCCAACTGCCGGGTGGCTTCGTCTTCCAGGTTGTGGGCTTCGTCGATGACCAGGTGTTGGTATTCGGGTATGAGGCCGCCGCCCCGGGCCAGGTCCGACAGCAGCAGGGCATGGTTCACCACCACTATATGGGCCTGCTCCGCCCGCTCTCTGGCGGCCCGGAGGAAGCAGGGGGAACCGTCCCGGAGGCCGGGACAGAATCCCTTCTCGCCGGCTGATATGTGGCTCCAAGAACCGGCGTCCCGGCCGGCCAGGTTGATCTCCGCCCGGTCGCCGCTGGTCGTGTTTTGCATCCAGACGGAGGTCTTGGCCAGGAGGCGGGCGTCGTCCACGGTCGGCGAGTCGCCGCGGGCCAGATGGTTCCAGCGTCTCAGGCATAGGTAGTTGGTCCGGCCCTTGAGCAGAGCGGCCTTGAGGACCCCCTTTTCGACCAGTCCCGACTGCTCCAAGACCTCGGTAAGGGCCGGAATGTCCTTGTTCATCAACTGTTCTTGCAGGTTGATGGTGTTGGTGGAGATGACGA
>JADFPD010000021.1 GCA_022562475.1 Chloroflexota bacterium
GGAGCGGTACTACCGGGATGTCCGTGCCGGAACCATGCATCCCATCGGCGGGTTCGACGCACTGGAACTGATCGGCAAACACGCCTTCGGCCTGCCATTCGACGTGGAACCTCGTTACGTCTAACCCGGCTGGATCAACTTGAATCAGATCAGGAGATTAGCTGACCGTGTATGTGATTGGAATCGACGTTGGCGGCACGTTCACCGACTTTGTGGTTGCCCGGGAAGGCCGGCCTCCCCGTTATTTCAAGACTGCTTCCACGCCCAATGACCCCTCTGAGGGCCTGATGACCGGCCTCCAAGACGCGGCTTCCGCCCACGGCCTGTCCCTGGGCGATTTTCTGGCGTCGGCCGATATGATCATCCACGGCAGCACCGTGGCCACCAACACCCTGGTGGAGCGCAAGGGCGCCAAGGTCGGCCTGATCACCACCGATGGGTTCAGGGACCTGCTGGAGATGCGGGAGGGGTTGAAAGAGGACCGCTACAACCTGCGCATGACCCCGGTGGTCCCATTGGTGCCCAGGTTCCTGCGGGCCGAAGTCCCGGAGCGCGTTACGGCCGACGGCAAGGTCAAGGTCGCCCTGGACGAAGAGGCGCTGAACGCGGCCCTGGACGGCTTGAGAGATGAGGGTGTGGAGGCCTTGGCTGTTTGCTTCCTGTTCTCCTACCTGAATCCCGCCCATGAGGACCGGGCTGGGGAGATCATCCGGGCCAAGTTCCCCGGGATGTACACCTCCCTTTCGTCCCAGGTCATCCCCCAGATAAAAGAGTTCGACCGCCTCAGCACCACCGTGATCAATTCGTATGTCGGACCGGTGTTGGGCCGCTACCTGGAGAGTCTTCAGGAGCGGTTGACCCAGATCGACGGTCCAGGGCGGCCGGCCGGCGATTTCTTGATCATGCAGTCCAATGGAGGCGTTGCGCCCATCGAGGACTCGAGCCGGCAGGCCGTGCGCTCCATTCTGTCGGGACCCGCGGGCGGGGTCGCCGGCGCGGCGGCCTACGGGCGCCTGACCGGCGCTGCCAATCTGATCGCCTTCGACATGGGCGGCACCAGCACCGACATCTCCCTGATCGAGAACGGGGAGCCACATATGAGCACCGAGAAATTCGAGGCCGGGTGGAAGATATCGGTCCCCATGATCGATATCCATACCATGGGCGCGGGCGGGGGCAGCATCGCCTCGGTCGGCCCCGGCGGCATCATGCAGGTGGGCCCCGAAAGCGCCGGCGCACTGCCTGGCCCGGCTTCTTACGGCAAGGGAGGAGAACTCCCGACCGTTACCGACGCCAACCTGGCGCTCGGTTACCTGAATCCAGACAATTTCCTGGGCGGCGCCGCGAAATTGGACAACGCCCTGGCCGAAAAGGCCATCGCCGAGCACGTCGCCCAACCACTGGGCCTCTCGGTGATCGAGGCGGCCGAGGGTATCTCCACGGTGGTCTCCACCGCCATCGCCGAGGGCATCCGGCTGATGTCGGTCCAGCGGGGCGTTGATCCCCGCCGGTTCATCATGTTGGCCTTCGGCGGCGCCGCGGGCCTCCAGGCGGGCAAGGTGGCCAGGCAACTCCAGGTGGAGAAGGTGATTATTCCCGCCGCGGCCGCCGTGCTCTCCGCCCACGGGATGCTCTCCACCGACCTCAAATACGACTATTCCCGGTCCCATCCGGCCTCATTGCTGGGCATTGAACTGGATGCGGTCAAAACCATAGTCTCGGGCATGGAGTCCGAAGGCCGAAATAAACTCTTGGGCCAGGGCGTGCCGGAGTCGAATATCGAGGTCACGGTCTCAGCCGATATGCGCTACCTGGACCAGGTCTATGAGGTCAATGTTCCACTCCCAGGCCTGGACCAAGACGCTGAGACGCTGCTTCAGCAATGGGCGGCGAACTTTCACCGGCGCTACCAGGAGTTGTACTCCTACAGTCAGTCTGAGCAGGAGATACGGTTGGTGACCCTGCGGGCCAGCGTGGTGGGCCGTCTGCCCAAGATGGACCCGCCGCCGTTGGAGACAGGAACCGCAAAGCCCGCCGAAGAGAAGGGACGGCGCAGCATCTACCTGGGAGGATGGACCGAGGCGCCGGTCTACGAGATCGGCGACCTGTCGCCGGGCAGTTCGGTCGACGGCCCGGCCATATTGGAATCGGACTTCACCACCGTGTTGGTCGAGCCCGGCGATTCGGCGACCATCGACGCCTATGGCGGGATCGAGTTGCGGGTCTCCTTGGAGTCCTCGGAATCGAAACCCGGCGCGGATGAGGCGGCGGACCGCCCGGACCCGGTGACTCTCGCCGTGGTGGAGCACCGCCTGGAGTCCATCGCCCTGGAGATGACCGAGGTCATGCTGCGGACCGCCATGTCCCAGATACTGAATTCCAGCCGCGATTTCTCAACCGCCATCCTGGACGCCGACTGCCAACTGGTGGCCCAGGGCGAGGGCATCCCGGTGCACGTCAGCGCCCTGCCCGTGGCCGGGGCGGCGGTGCGGGACTACTTCGGTGACACCGTGGCTGAGGGCGACCTTTTCATCCTGAACGACCCCTATTTCGGCGGCAGCCACCTGCCCGACATCACGATCATCAGACCCGTCTTCCACCAGGGACGCATGCTGTTCTACGCCGTGAACCGTGCCCATCACAGCGACGTGGGCGGCGGCACCCACGGCGGCTACAACCCCCGCGCCACCGAGATATTCCAGGAAGGCATCCGGATACCGCCCCTGAAGCTGTATGACAAGGGCGTGCCCCGTGACGACGTTCTGCAGATGCTTGCGGCCAACGTGCGCCAGCCCGAGAATTTCCTGGGCGACCTTAACGCCCAGATCGGTTCGGTGATGATCGCCGCGCAGCGGATCGGTGAACTGCTGGAGAGCTACGGCGCCGACCGGCTGCTGGCGGTGGTGAAGGAGATATTGGCGGCCACCGAGCGGCAGGTGCGCCAGTTCATCTCGGAGTGGCCCGACGGCGTGTACTACGGCGAGTCACTGGTGGACGACGACGGCTTCGACAGTAACCTGATACCCATCCGGGCCAAGGTGACCATCGCCGGCGATTCCATGACCATCGACCTGAGCGAGTCCAGTCGCCAGGTCACCGGCTTCATCAACAGCGCCTACGCCAACACCCGCTCCCTGGCCCACGCCGCCATCATGTACATCGCCCCGGCCGACCTGGCCAAGAACGAGGGCTCCATGCGGCCGGTTGAGATAATCGCCCCCAAGGGCCTGATTGTCAACGCCAACCCACCGGCCCCGGTCTGCATGAGCACCAACCACTGCGCCGAAGAGATCGTCGAGGCGATCTTCAAGGCCTTGTCGCAGGCGGTCCCTCATGCCGTCAACGCCGGCTTCTCACGCCGCCTGCGTTACGCCATCACCGGAAAGGACCCGCGCACCGGCAAACAGTTCATCTGGCACTTCTTCCTGGCCCGGGGCGGAGGGGGCGCGTCTTACGGCTACGACGGCTGGTCCAACGTGGGCGAGGTGAATGTGGCCGGAGGCATCCGCAGCCCCAGCATCGAGGTCACTGAAGAGCGGTTCCCGTTCTTCATCCGCAGGCACGAGCTGCGGCCTAATTCGGGTGGCAAAGGCGCCTGGCGCGGCGGACTGGGCGGCATCTGCGACCTGGTCTACGAAGGGGAAGGCCCGGCCCTGCTGAACACGGCCGGCGACGGCATAGTGGTGCCGCCCTTCGGCCTATTCGGCGGCGAGGACGGTCTGCCCCACGACTACAAGATCATCTCCAACGGCTCGGAGCGGCCCCTGGGCTCCAAGGAGACTGAGGTGGTAGTCAACCCCGGCGACCACGTCTACTGCCTATCTTCCGGTGGCGGAGGGTATGGCAACCCCTCCGACCGCAGCCAAGCAGCCCTGGACTGGGACCACAGGAACGGGTACGTAGAATAGTTCCGGCGGCGGACTGCGCGGCCGCTTAACTCTCTCTGTTGACTAAGCGCAAATCGCCCGGCTTAACATAAATTCGGGTTCTCCTGTAACATTGCTGAATCCTTGACAACTTTGGCGCATCATAGATAATAGTTAACAGGACGGCCAGCCGGTTTATTTAATTAAAGGGAGCAACAGATGTCACCTAAGGTTAGCGAGAAGCACCTGGAAGACCGCCGGCAGCAGATCCTCGATGCGGCGCTTACGAGCTTCTCCCGCAAGGGGTTTCACCAGGCGACTATTGAGGACATTCGTCTGGAAGCGGGCTTATCTCGAGGCGCCGTGTACCACTACTTCAAGTCCAAAGAAGACATAATCGACGGTTTGCGGCAACGGTCGGCAAACGAGACCGACTCAATATTCGCTGACGTGGCCGAAATCGAGGACCCAATTGACAACCTTATTGCCTTGGTAGACGCCACTCTCGACCGGATGATCGATCCGGCATCCCTGGCTGCCAACCGCTTGGCCCTTTTTCTCTGGGGAGAGTCTCTGGTCAACCAGCGAATAATGCATGGGCAGCTTTCATCAGTTGGGGCTTACAGGCATACGGTTGAGGCCTGTGTACGTGGAGCGCAAGCCCGGGGCTACATCAATTCGGACTTGGAACCATCGGCTATTGCCTTGGCGATTACAGCAGCTCTTTTCGGACTTCAACAACAGCTCAGCTGGGAGCCGGATTTGGACATGAGCATGGCGCGCCGTGTCTTGATTGCCATGCTCACCGGCGACTTTCGAAAAGAGCGGGCAGCGCCCATTTAAGCCCAGATAAAAGCCCTGGCTCCGTTGAGGGTTTCATGTCACAAAGTAGAGGCCAAATCTTATTAAGAATAAAACAGGCCGGATGGCCGGTTTATATCAACAATATCCTTCAATCATACCTAGGAGGTAATGCGATACGACAGTTGAGCAACAGGCACAATTAAGAGCGTTTTCACCAGTCAAAAATTTGAAGAAGAATAAAAAGAGGAGACGAAGATGTCAACAGTAACCAAACAAACAAAGATTAATGCTCCAGCTAACGAGGTATGGGGTGCCATCGCCGACTTCGGCGGTGTGTACAAGTGGGCGCCCAACGTGGCGAGTTCCTACTCCACCACGGAAGCAAATGGAGGTGTCGGCGCGGGCAGGCATTGCGAAGTGCCGGGCTTTGGCGGCATAGATGAAGAGATCGTGGAATGGAAAGAGGGTCACAGTTACAAATACCAAGTCGAAAATATCGGACCCATCGGCAAACTGGTCAACGAGTGGTCTGTGACTTCTCATGGCAATAAATCGGTGGTCACCACCAACGTGTCCTACCGTATGAGGTTCGGCATCATGGGGGCTCTCATGGACAAGCTAATGGTCCGTAGGAGCCTACGAAAAGCAATCGCGCAGAGTCAAGCTGGCTTGAAAAGCTACGTAGAAACCAGAGAGTCGATGGCAACGCCAACGCCTGTCAGGACTGCGGACAAGGCCGCTTAGGTTTATCTCTGCAGGCTCAAACCGGGCGGAGCTGCTAGCTGCCTCCCCTCAATCCTCCTCGCGCCTTGACCAAAGGAGCGAGGAGGATTTGGGCGCATCGGTCCAGTCTCTGGGCATCCGGGCTCCCTAATCCCCACACTGAGTGTAAGGCAGAATGGTGGAATATCTGCGAAACTCAACAGTTCCGGACCCCGTACAAGCTGTCGATCCCTCAGAACGGCGTCGCCGAATCCGACGTCAACCTTGATATCTTCGAACCCCGATTGACGAACCCAACCAGAGGGCGTAATATTGAATTATAGACCCACCCCCAGGGGGTAGGGGTTTGGGAGGAACCAGAATGTTCACCGAGGTTAAAGAGGACGCGCTCAAGCGGTTGAGCTACATCGAAGGACACCTCTCGGGCATCAGAAAGATGCTGGAGGAGGACAAGTACTGCGTCGATGTGCTGAAGCAGACCTACGCCGTCCGCCGGGCCATCGAGAAGATGGAGAGCCTGTTGCTTGAGGGTCACCTGAAGTCCTGCGTGGTGGAGGGCATCCAGACCGGCCGCGCCGAAGAGATAGTTGAAGAACTCAAGGACCTGTACATCCTGTCCAACAGGTAGGGTTTGACGGAGAAGTAGAGATGGCCGCATACGTGATCGGAGATATCAAGGTAACCGACCCGGAGACCTACGCCGTATACGCCGCTGGGGTGCCCGCCAGCAGCGGGGCATTCGGTTGCCGGTACCTGACGCGCGGACCCGGAAAGTGTCAGATCGTCGAAGGGGACTGGCTCCCGGAACGCTTCGTGCTGGCCGAGTACAAAGACATGGAGACAGTTAAAGCCTGGTACTACTCGCCGGAGTATAAGGAGCTTACAAAGCTTCGCCAGAGCGCGTCCACCGGGAATGTGGTGTTTGCCGAAGGGGTAGAGCCCCATGCCCAAGGGAGAGAGACCGGGACGCCGGCCTACCTGATCGGGGACATCGAAGTAACGGACCCGGAGGCCTACGCCAAGTACGCGGCAGGCGTGCCTGAAACCGTGTTCCATTACGGGGGAAGTTACCTGGTCCGCGGCGCGCAGGGTGAAGTCGCCGAAGGTAATTGGGCTCCCAAGCGGTTGGTGGTGTTGGAGTTCGAGAGCATGGAAAGGGCCAAGGCCTGGTACGACTCCACGGAGTACGCCGACCTGAAAAAGCTGCGCCAAAGCGCCTCGAAAGGAAATTTGATATTTGCCGAGGGCGGCTAGCGAACTGGGCGTCCGGCCCCTAGGGATTTGAAAATGGCTACTACGAAAGATGGAATCACGAAGATAAACTTGCCTGTGGAGGGCATGACCTGCGCTGCCTGCGTGGGCCACGTGGAGAATGCCCTGAAGGGAGTTCCCGGCGTGCTGGATGCTTCAGTCAACCTGGCCACGGAAAAGGCATCGGTGGAATTCGATTCCGCGGAAGTGCAATTCCAGGTGATGGAAGAGGCTGTATCAGGGGCGGGTTATAAGCTCGGCACCCAATCTGTTTCCCTGAATATCGGCGGCATGACCTGCTCCGCCTGCGTAAACCACATCGAAAACGCCCTGCGGAGTGTGCCGGGGGTTGCCGAGGCAAACGTGAACCTGGGCGTCGAAAGGGC
Organism: Chloroflexota bacterium; assembly: GCA_022562475.1. Taxonomy (GTDB): domain Bacteria; phylum Chloroflexota; class Dehalococcoidia; order Lucifugimonadales; family UBA3495; genus UBA9611. The sequence continues at coordinate 7,031 of JADFPD010000021.1, forward strand.
GTCGGTGGAGTTTGTGCCCGGCATGGTCGAGCTTTCCGACCTCCAAGCGGCGGTGGAAGGCGCCGGCTACCGGGTGGAGGGTTTCAACGACTCGGGAGACCAGGAAAGGGAATTGGAGCGGCTCTCCAAGGTGAAAGAGATACGGGAGTTGCGCAGCCGCCTGGTTTTTGCCGGGACGGGCGCGGTCCTGCTGTTCCTCGGGACCTTCGACGCCTTTCCGTGGGTCTCCAATCTCATGGGCCGAGGCTACTATCCCTTCCTGCTTTGGGCCCTGGCGACGCCGGTGCAGTTCTGGGCCGGCGCCAATTTCTACACCTCCGGCCTGGGCGCCCTCAAGCACGGCACGTCCAACATGCACACCCTGATCGCCCTGGGCACCACGGTCGCATATGGATATAGCGTCGCGGTGGTCCTCCTGGACGCTTTTTCGCCCGGGGTGCTGGCCGGAAACGGCATCGAGGCCAAGGTCTATTTCGACACCGCGGCAATCATCGTGGCCCTGATCCTGTTGGGCCGGTTCCTGGAGGCAGGGGCACGGGGCCGCACTTCCGAGGCCATCAGACGGCTCATCGGCCTCAGGCCCACCTCGGCCCGGGTATTGCGCGACGGCAATGAGGTGGACATCCCCATCGACCAAGTGGTCCTTGGAGACACCGTCTTGGTGCGTCCGGGAGAAAAGATACCGGTGGACGGCCTGGTGACCGACGGCTATTCGGCGGTGGACGAGTCCATGCTCACCGGCGAAAGCATGCCCGTGGAGAAGGGCCCGGGCCTACGGGTCTACGGGGCCACGATAAATTCCAACGGCGCCCTGTATCTCGAAGCCACCCAGGTGGGAGTCGAGACGGTGCTGGCCCAAATAATCCGTCTGGTGGAAGAGGCCCAGGGCTCCAAGGCGCCCATCCAACGGTTGGCCGACCAGGTGGCTTCCTACTTCGTGCCGGCGGTCATAGTCGCCTCTCTAGCCGCCTTCCTGTTCTGGATGCTGCTGGGACCTGCTCCAGCTCTGACCTTTTCCACCCTGGTCCTGGTGTCTGTGCTGATCATTGCTTGTCCCTGCGCTCTGGGGCTGGCCACTCCCACGGCGATCATCGTGGGCACCGGCAAGGGAGCGGAGCACGGGGTGTTGATCAAGCAGGCACAGGCCCTGGAGATCGCCCACAAGGTCGATACAGTGGTTTTGGACAAGACCGGCACCTTGACCACCGGAAAGCCGGTTGTGACGGACCTGATCGTTTCCGATGCATCCGGATCATCAGAGGATGAGCTACTGTTCTTGGCCGCGTCCGCCGAACGGGGCTCCGAGCACCCTTTGGGCGAGGCGATCGTCATGGCGGCCCAGGACCGGGGACTGGCGTTGGAGCCTGTTTCCGGGTTCGAAGCCCTTCCCGGCCGGGGCATCTCGGCCCAAGTCAACGGGCAAATGGTCCGGTTCGGAAATCTGGCTTTGATGGAAGAATCCGGAGTGCCCTTGAACGGCCTGGCGGAACGGGCATCGGCGCTGGCGGCCCAGGGGAAAACGCCCATGTTCTTGGCCTATGACGGCCGGGCGGTCGGCCTGATCGCCGTGGCCGACACGGTGAAACCGGAGGCGTTTGAGGGACTGGCCAGATTGCGGCGTATGGGTCTGGAAGTGGTGATGCTGACAGGAGACAACGTCCAGACCGCCCACGCCATCGCGGACCAGTTGGGGGTGGACCGAGTCGAGGCCGAGGTGCTGCCACAGGACAAGGCGGCGGTGATCAAAAGGCTCCAGGCCGAGGGCCGAGTGGTGGCGATGGTTGGTGACGGCATCAACGATGCCCCGGCGCTGGCCCAGGCGGACGTCGGAATGGCCATGGGCAGCGGGACCGATGTTGCCATGGAGTCGGCGGATATCACCTTGATGCGGAGCGATGTTAACGGCGTGGCCACGGCGCTGGACCTGAGCCGCCAGACCATCCGAACCATCAAACAGAACCTTTTCTGGGCTTTCTTTTACAATGTGATGCTGATTCCGGTGGCGGCCGGAGTCCTGTACCCTGTCTTCCAGGGAGTCGGCGGTGTGCCGGGCAGCCTGGATTTCTTCTTTGGAGAGCAGGGCTTCTTGAATCCGGCTTTGGCCGCCTTGGCCATGGCCTTCAGCTCGGTAACGGTGGTTTTGAATTCCCTGAGACTGCGGCAGGCCAAGATTTGACCAGCCCAGCGGCAAAGTAGCGATTGGCGACTCGGCTAGAGGAAACGGAGGAGACGAGAATGGCGACAGCGATCGACCCGATCTGCCAGATGGATGTGGACACCGAGAACCCGCCCGGCGGTCAGAGCGAACACGAAGGCACGACCTATTACTTCTGCGCTCCTGGCTGCAAAGTGGCCTTCGATAAAGAGCCGGAGAAGTATGTGTCCGAGGCCCACGGCCACGACGATCACGAGGGCCACGACCACGGCGCGCACGACGAGCATGAGAGCCACGATGACCATCAGGGCCACGACCACGCTCATGGCGCTGGTGGTCACACCCACGGACACCACATGCCGGAAAAGGGGCCTGAAAGCGCACCGGCGGCCAATAAACCCGGTTTCTTCGCCCGGTTGTTCGGCAAGAAATAGCCGCCAACGGCTTTTTGGAGACTGAGGTCCTCAGGGGCCTTTCAAGATTAGTTACGGCATGCGTGCCTGACCTCGGCCGCTATCGTTTTGATGTCGCGGCTGGCTGGAAAAGAATATGGTTCCGGCCGAGGCAACACGGACCGAGGACAAAGAACAACTCCGGATTCACTCGAGTTTCGGTCCCAAGGCCAGTTTGACCGATCTTTCGTGGCTGAATACCCCGTCTTCATATACACCCAATCTCGACCGCACTAAAGAAATCCAGATGGATCTCCCAGCGTTGTTGGGGCATTCCGGCGTCGCCCACAGATCAAACGCTCGACTGATCACAGGACCGATAATCGATAGGTAGGATCCATCGCCTTGGCCCCCCGTCGCGACCGATTTTTCAGGTACCCCTGGCAAACTTGCGAACGAGTCTAGGTTGCGGTTTTTTTGCTATCCACGTTCTACCCTTGGCACTCGACGACGGCCAAGGGGACCAGGCGGCGAGTTTATCCGGTCTCAATTTCCTTTTGTAATATCTTTGTAATTTTAAAGTAACTCGACCGCAACAATCGTTCCTTGTTGTTTAAAAACCTAAGTGGCATTGCGTGTTTTGAGACAGGACTGTAAAGACCAGGTGTATGAAGGTAAGTCCGAGCTTAATCTAGTATTCGAACGAAGACGCAGAGTGGCTTTTGTTTGACCAAAACCTGGGCAAAAGGGTAGTTGTGCGGGGTTTAGATTAACCTCAAAATTTCTCTTAAGGTTGAAAACTAACCAAACCCCAAACGTGTGAATTTAGGATTTTACCGCTGAAAGAATTCGAATGTGAATTAGGCTTAGTCGGATTGTCTTAAGACCGTTGATAAGGCGGGCCGCAGGCCAACATTGGCATCCCGAAAGATATAAGCGCTAGCTGTATGATTCACCGCTATCGCCCAGCAAGTGATTTCTAGGTGCAAGACCTGAATCCCGTATTAGATGTCATCCGCACCATCGCCGGTTCCTTACGCTCCCACCGTCGCAAGACTAAACTGGCCGTGGAACAAGATGTCTACGCCGAGATTGGCCGGATAGTGTCTTCGCCTTTTAGCATCGCTGAAACATACGGGAGGTTTGCTTTTCAGGTCAAGAGAGTCCTCGGGTATGACAGCATCATCATCACCGTCCTTAATGCCTGCGATGGCACGTTTAGTATCGATTACGCCCTGGGAACGGCAATAACCGGCATGAAACAAGGGGACGTCTTCCCCTTGGAAAATTCCTTCGTATCTCAGGTTGCGAATTCTCAGAAGGCGATTCGGTGTGACCCTTCGAACCAATGCCCGAACCCAAAATTATTTCGGAAAGCCGGACTTATTTCGAGTATCGCGACCCCTTTGATTGCGAACGAAAAGGTTATCGGAGTGCTCCACCTAGCTTCGGCGATGGATGCGGCTTACGACGCACAAAGTCTGGGTATGTTGGAGCGGATAGGCAACCAAATCGCCGGAGCTACGGCGAGCGGAATCCTATTGGAATCAGAACGGTCCAGGGCAAGCCAACTGAACGGGGTGTATCAGGTCGCGGCGATCATTGTTAAGCCAAATAGCTTCGAAGAGAAAGCCCAAGGAATCGTAGAACTTTTGGCCCAGCTCTCCATGGCTGACCTCGCGGTCCTGTGGCGTGGCAATGAAGGCGGTGAAGGCATGGAGGTTGTGACCTACGCAGGGAACATTGCTATAAACGCTGAAATGTCGGCATCGTTGCTCGCCGAAAATTCTGCCTCCGGCAACGCATTGCGCCAAAGAAAAACCATAGTCATCAATGAATACCAAACATTTTCCGATGCTTCACCTGTAGGGCGGTCCATAAGCGTCGAGTCAGCGTTCTCGACACCCATACGGTCCGGAGACCGGATTCTGGGGCTGTTGAGTGTAGCATCCAAGACCAAAAATCACTTCAATTCCGAGCGTGTTTCACTCCTCACAGCGTTGGCGGATGAAATCGCGCACCTCTTCGAAGCGGCCGACCTGTCCCAATTCCTTCAAGCATCGAAGGCGGAGATGGCTTTGGTTGATGAAGTCGCCAAGATAGTCACCACCACGTTGAATATTCAAGTTGTTTATGAAAGGTTTGCCAAAGAGATCAGAAAACTCGTGGTTTTTGATCGAATTGCGATCGCGATTATCGACCATGATATGCAAACGACAACGGTCAAATATACCTACGGAGACGCGTTGCCGGGCCGTAACGTGGGCGATGTTATTCCTTTAGATGAGAGTACGTCCTTCCCGATTCTTAGCCCTCGGCTCCCCCTTTTCCGTGGCGGCCTGATGCGGTCGACCGAACCGAGGAGCCCTGCAGACGAGGAGGATTTAGCGCTGGGCTTTTGCTCAAGCGCGATAATACCTCTGATGTCCCGTGGCCAGCTTATTGGGACCATGGGTCTACGGTCCCGGCGAGTAGAAGCATTCGGGACTAGAGAGCAAGCGATTATTTTAAGATTGGCCGACCAGATAGCGCCGGCCATAGAAAATGCCATTCTCTACGACCAATCGTTGAAATCTGAGGAAACTCAACGCCACCTGGCCGACGAGAACGCTTCTATGGCCAAAATAGGGCGCATCATCGCATCGCCGTTTTCCACTGATGGCGTGTACGACGAATTTGCGGACATCGTACAATCCCTGATTCCGTTTGACCGCATTGGACTAACTTCTTGCGACAACGAAGGCAAATTTGTAGATTTGCACGTGTGGGGAACCGCGGTAACCGAATGGGCCAAGGGCGACATATTTCCGGAGGAGCGGCCTGGGTTCGCCTCAGCGGTCGTCAAAATTAATGGGCCCTTAATCACTCCGACGGGCGCAGATGAATTAGGGGACGAATACCCCAGTCTATCGAAATTCCGTCAGGCCGGTCTGCGTTCCCTGTTGGGCTGTACTTTGGTGTCAAACGACCAATTGGTTGGGACGATATTCCTCAGCTCTGCGACAGAAGGCGCATACACAGATCGTGAGGCGGGTCTACTACAACGTATCAGTAACCAAATTGCCGGCTCTATTGCCAGCGCGACTCTGCTGAGGTCGGAACGAGACCGGAACGACGAGTTGGATGCGCTCTTTAACGTCTCAGAAATAATGATTCAACCTGCGGAGATCGAGGTTAAGGCACAGAAAACCACCGAAATACTGGCGAATTTACTTGAAGCCGACCAGGTGCTCATCAGGCGTGCCGACGAAAACGGGAAAATATTAAGTCTCGTAGCAAGCGGCGGCTCAAACCCCCTAACAGGTATGCTATCTGTAAGGGTTTTAGACCAAAAATCCGCAATCAGAGAGGCGTTCACCCAAGGAAGACCTGTCTTAATCAATGACTACCAGCACTACCCCGACCATGTCCCTTCCATTTTGGAGTCGGGCTTAAGGTCAGTTTACGTGATGCCAATCAGAACGGCCGACCGTACAACCGGGATATTGACCGTAGCGTCAAGGTCTACGAATCACTTCAACAACCGGCGTGTCGCAGTTCTCGCGACATTTGGCCATACCATTGGTTCTCTCTTTGCGTCGGCCGATTTGTCTGAATCCCTGGAAGCCTCCAGAGATGAGTTGGCCCTAACCGATGACATCGCCAGAATCGTTACCTCCACAACTGAAGTCGAAGAGGTCTACGAAAAATTCGCCACGGAGTTGAAAAAACTGGTGGACCATGACTTGGCTGCGGTCAACATTTTCAATGAAGACCAAACAGCGTTTACAATGCGATACCTGTCAGGTGATTTTGGACCGGCATTCCAAATTGGACAATCGCTTCAGATAGAAAATACGTTAGTTGCGCTCATGCTTGAAGCGGAAGAGACGATCGTTTTCGGCAATATCGAGGAACACCCCGAGATTGTGTCAACTGAGGCACATTTGCGTGAAGGTCTCCTCAGCTTTGTTCTGGCTCCTTTGATCTCGGGTGATTCGATATTTGGCTTTTTCTTATTGACGGCTCGGCGGGTGAACCATTTTGGAGACCGCGAGCGCGGCATAGTCAGCCGGCTGGCCAACCAGATCGCTCCCGCGTTGAAGAACGTTGAACTATATGAGCGGGAGATGAGATTTCAGCAGGACCAAAGCCGCTTGGCAGATGAGCTTTCCGCCAGATCAGAAGAGATAGCGCTTGTTGACCGCATCGCCAGCATCATCACTTCCAGCGAGCAGATCGATGATGTGTATGCATATTTTTCCGCCGAACTTAAGCGGTTAATCGAGTTCGATCGGATTGTCTTGAACCACATCGACCTCGGCTCAGGAAAATATAAGACCCGTTTTGTGTCAGGTGTCCATGTCAATGAAAGGGGAAAAGGGTCCGAACATCAGCTAGGCGGATCAGCACCGGAAAGATTGATTCAGTCAGGCACCTTTGTAATCCATGATGATTTACGCACCGTAAAGCCTACGAACGGCGTTTCTCTGCATATCGATGCTGGCTTGAGGTCGATCATCGGGTTCCCTTTGTTTAGCAACTCGGAAGTAATAGCAACTTTGCATCTGCACAGCAAGCAGATCGCGGCTTTCGGGTCTAGGGAACTAGAGATTCTGAAACGGGTGGCGTTGCAGATCACACCTGCCATCGCCAACGCTCTGTCAAAGGAGGCATTAGACCAAGGCGAAGCTCGGAGCAGGGCGTTATTGGAAACGACATCCGACGCCATTCTCACTATCGATGACGGTGGGGTTGTTCAGTCATTCAATCCATCCGCCGAGGAGATGTTCGGTTACTCGGAATGCGAAATTATAGGCCAATATTTCAGCACCCTCATGCCTAAATCGGAAAAATCAGGGTACGACGAACCCATCTCCCGTTATCTGGCGATTGGCGGCGCGCAGAATATCGGCGGGGCGGGCCGGGTACTGGAGGCGCAAAAAAAAGACGGATCTACCTTCTCCATGGAACTTTGGGTCGGCGCCGTCGATAGCGACCAAGGCAGGGGCTTCATCGGTGTCATCCGGAGATTAGACCAACGGCCCGAAATAGGAGAGGTTGAACATTATGAGGTTGGGGCCGGGCAGCCATCGGACGTAGCGCGGCCGCGGCTCACAAATCGGGAGATAGAGGTTTTGCATATCCTGGCCGACGGAGGCCGCAACAAGGATATTGCCGCAGAGATGACCGTGAGTCTCCATACGGTCAAGTTCCACATAGAGAACCTGTACAACAAGCTGGAAGTCCGGACTCGCGGAGAATTGATTCGGGTGGCGACCCGCCTGGGTCTTCTGGCTGATTGACCAAGAACCTATCCCACAGCTTGACCCAACACACCGTCACCGAGTCACCATATATCGCGCCAATCTCTAGGCGGAGGCGCCGTGGCAGCGTTTGTACTTCTTGCCGCTGCCGCAGGGGCAGCGAGCATTGCGCCCTACTTTTCCCCCGCCGCCCACGTGGGCTGAAGCGCGGTTGGCGTCGTTCATCGCCTTCATGGGGCTTTCCTTGGGGGTCGCGGAGGGAGTCTGGCGGCGGCCGGCCCCCTGGGCGGGTTGCGGGTTGAGCGTCGCATGGAAAACGGTGTGGACCACCTCACTCTCTATCGCCACCTGCAGGTTGCCGAACATCTTGTGGCCTTCCGACCGGTAAACTACAAGTGGGTCCCGCTGGCCGTAGGCTTGGAGTCCGACCCCGGTGCGCAGGTTCTCCATGGCCGTCAGATGTTGCACCCAGTGGGTGTCGATGGCCCGCAACAGCAGCAACCGCTCTATCGTCCGGGCCTGCTCTTCGCCCACGTCCTGTTCCCGTGCTTCGTAGACCGTCTCCGCGAAATCGTACAATATCTCCGTTATCTGGTCCCGCTCCCATTCGTATATCTGCTCTTCGGTGGCTAATTCCGGAGGCAGCGGGCAGATCTTTTGTAACTCATCGATCAGGCCTGCGGGATTCCAGTTGTCGATGTGTTTCCCCGGCAGATGGTGATTCGCCGACTCAGCGAACTCCCGGCGCAGCATCTCCACGAATTTGAGCTTCAACGACTGGCCGCTCAGCGCTTCGTGGCGGTCTTGGTAGATGATCTCCCGCTGTTTATTTAGGACGTCGTCATATTCCAGCAGGTGCTTCCGCATGTCAAAGTGATAGCCTTCCACCTTGACCTGGGCGCTGCCGATGGACTTGGTGATGATCCGGTTCTCCACCGGGGTTTCCTCGTCCAGGCCGGCCCAGCCCATCACCGTCTTGATCCGTTCGCCGCCGAACCGTTGCATCAGTTCATCTTCCAGGGAAACGTAGAACTGGGAACTGCCCGGGTCGCCCTGGCGTCCGGCGCGGCCCCGCAACTGGTTATCGATGCGGCGTGCGTCATGGTGCTCGGTGCCGATGACGTGAAGGCCGCCCAATTCCACCACACCTTCGTGCTCGTCCTGCCAGCCCTCTCGGTCGGTGTCGCTGCCGCCCAGCACGATGTCGGTGCCGCGGCCGGCCATGTTGGTGGATACGGTCACGGCGCCAAGCCGGCCGGCCTGGGCTACGATGGTGGCTTCATGCTCGTGGTTCTTGGCGTTCAAGACCTGGTGGGGCACGCCTCGTTTCTTCAAACGTTCGCTCAGGTATTCGGAATCTTCCACGGAGGTAGTGCCGACCAGGACAGGCTGGCGGGTCTCATATAGTTCGGCGATATCTTCGGTGACTACGTTCCACTTCCCGTCCGTTGTCTGGAATACCAGGTCTGAGTTGTCTTCCCGGACCATGGGCAGGTTGGTAGGTATCGCCACAACCTCCAGCCCATAGATCTTGTAGAACTCATCGGACTCGGTGAGCGCCGTTCCGGTCATGCCGGCCAACTTTTGGTAAAGGCGGAAGTAGTTCTGAAGGGTGATGGTGGCGTAGGTGATGCTCTCCCGCTGTATCTTTACGTTCTCTTTGGCCTCAACTGCCTGATGCAGACCGTCGGACCACCGCCGGCCGGGTTGAAGACGGCCGGTGAAATCGTCGACGATGATCACCTCGCCTTCCTGCAACACATAGTCCTTATCTCGGATCTTGGAGATATCGGCGGTAAGAGCGTTCTCCATGTAATGGACCTGGTGGTAATTCTCCGGGTCGTAGAGGTTGGTTACATCGATCCATTTCTCCATCTTGGAGATGCCGTCGACGGTCAGGGATATGGCCTGGGTGCGCTCATCGATGGTGAAATCGGTCTCGTCATCCAGCTGGGTCACCAGCTTGGCGAACCTCTGGTAGAGCTGGACCGGCTCTTCCGCCGGGCCGCTGATGATCAGGGGGGTCCGGGCTTCGTCGATGAGGATGTTGTCGACCTCGTCAACGATGGCGTAGTTCAGGTCTCTCTGGACCCGGTTGGCTTCGTCCAGCGCCATGTTGTCCCGAAGGTAGTCAAAGCCAAATTCGTTGTTGGTTCCGTAGGTTATATCCGCCTGGTAAGCCTCCGGGCGCGAGACAGCCCGGAGTAATTCCAAGCCGCTGGGAGCGTCGGTCACCTCGGGGTCGTATACGTAGCTAGCGTCGTGCTGCAGGCACCCCACCGTCAGGCCTAGGGCATGGTAGATCGAGCCCATCCAGACGGGGTCGCGGCGGGCCAGGTAGTCATTCACGGTGACTACGTGGACACCCTTCCCCTCGAGGGCGTTGATGTACACGGCCAGAGTGGCGACCAGAGTCTTGCCCTCGCCGGTCTTCATCTCGGCGATCTGACCCTTGTGCAGGACCAACCCGCCGATGAGCTGTACGTCGTAGTGGCGTTGTTTCAGATTGCGCCGGGCGGATTCCCTCACCGTTGCAAAGGCCTCTACCACGATGTCGTCCAGTCCTTCTCCGTCAGCCAGCCGGGACCGGAACTCCTCGGTCATCCCCAAAAGTTGCTCGTCGGTCATCTTCTCGAATTCCGGCTCTAGCTCATTGATGTCTTTGATGAACGGAGCTAGCTTCTTGAGAGCCTTTTCGTTGGGGTCGCCGAGCACTTTTTGGAGAACGGATACCATTGATTTCAGACCTCGCAGATTGGAGCCGTGAATGGGCAGATGTTCCGTGTGCGCCGGTTTTGCCGCATGAGACCGGCGGGTGCGCCTAATACCAATTATATCGTATCCAAAGCCTTCGAGGGATGCACGCCCCTCCTGGGCAGATCGGCACGCCGGAGGAACGAGCCCGGCTGTTAATCGATCACCAGCCGGGAACCACGCGGGGAGATCTCTTAGACCAATCCTCGAAGGTTGGTGAGTCCGGACTGATGCATCCAGTCTTGGAGCTCCGTCAATATTCGCCAGGGCGCGGAGAGCCCAACCAGGTTGGCGCTGCCTATCTGTACGGCGGATGCGCCGGCCAGAATGTATTCGGCTGCATGCTCGCCCGAGAATATTCCGCCAACGCCTATGATCGGCACGTCCAATTCATTGGAAACCTGGTAGACGAGGGCCATAGAGATGGGGCGAAGACCCTGACCGGAGAGACCGCCGGTGATATTTCCCAAAACCGGTTGGCGGGACTGGGTGTCGATTCGCATGGCCGGTATGGTATTACAGATGGTTAGGGCGTCGGCGCCGGCGTCAACTGCCGCGCGGGCAATCTCGACGATGTTTGGCACATTGGGCGCCAGCTTGGCCAGCAACGGCAGGCTGGTGTTGGCCCTTACCGCTTCGACCGCCTGGGCCGTGAGGCCGGGGCTATGGCCGAACATAGACCCGTCTGCGATATTTGGGCAACTGAGATTGAGTTCGATGGCTTGGTATCCGGTACCCTGGTTGGCCATGGCGGCCATCTCGCCGAACTGGGCGACGGAATCTGAGGAGAAACTGAGGATACAAGTGGCGTTCCACCGGTCCCACCCTGGGGTCACGTCCCGCATAGCCGCTTCAATACCGGGGTTGGTGAGGCCGATGGCGTTCAGGAACAGAAGGTCGCCGGCGTCCCATGCTTCTCGGTAGGACTTGGGGTACCATTGGGGCTCAAGATTGCCTTCCCGGGGCAGGCGCGTGAACGTCTTGGGTACCACCGCACCCAGTTGATTCAAGTCCATATCCTCGGTGATGCCCCTGCCGTAACCATCGTAGCCGAAGGTCCCGGAGGCAATCATAACCGGGTTGGTCAACCACAGATGATGGGGGTTGTTGGGGGCTAGATCTACGGATAGGTCCAGCCCTTGAGCAGACGCCGGTCTATTCGTCTCCCTCACCGTCTGTGGCGATGTCTGATTCGTCGGTCCCCTCCGCATCATCTTCTCCAAAGGATGGACTTGCACCGTTGTCTGCCTGGTGGCTCAGGCCGTTGGCGCTGAGTTCACCGGTCTCGGTTATATCCAAGTCGCTGGGCTCGTCTTCTTTGTCATCAAATTCGTCGTCAGTGGCGTCTTCACCGTCCCCATCGTCATCCGTCTCATCTTCCGGGGCGTCGGTGGCGTCTTCACCGTCCCCATCGTCATCTTCCGGGGCGTCGGTGGCGGCGTCCTCCTCGTGCTCTTCATCTATGGCCGCGTCGGGCGCCGTGACCTCTGCGTCGTTGTCAACGTTCTCGTCTTTGGCAAATATATTGGGCCCAGCGGCAACTTCATCCTCGCTGGTTTGCTGGTCGAAGGCGCCGTTGTGGCCGCCTTGGGGAGCGTCATCCGGAGCCTCCGTGGCGGTCAACCATCCGCCGGGGGACACTGCGGAAATCTCCGGCGCCGGCGGGGGTTTCAGCAACTCCTCCATGCCAGGAATCACGACCTGGGCGGGGATAAGTCTGCCGATGATGACATTTTCCTTTAGTCCCAGAAGCCAGTCCTGCGCCCCGCTCACCGCCGCTTGGGTCAGGACCCTGGTGGTCTCCTGGAAGGAGGCAGCGGACAGGAAGCTGTCGGTCAGCAGCGACGCCCGGGTAATGCCGAGCAGGACGGGCTTGGCGGTGGTGGGTTCTCCACCCTCGGCCAGCACCTTGGCGTTCTGGTCTTGAAACTGGAATTTGTCGACCATCTGGCCGGGTATGAAATCCGAGTCCCCGGTGGACTCCACTTGCACGCGGCGGAGCATCTGCCGGAGGATTATCTCGATGTGCTTGTCATGAATCGCCACACCCTGGGCTTGATAGACCTTTTGCACCTGGTTCACCAGATAGCTCTGCAGGTCATCTTTTCCGCGGATGTGGAGGATGTCGTGGGGGTTCAGCGGTCCGCTGATCAGCGGGTCGCCGGCCCGGACCTCTTCGCCGTGTTTGACCAATATATAGGAAGAGGCGAGGATCAGGTGCTCGCGGACCTCAACGTCGTCCCAAACGATGGAAATGACCCCTGAGTCAATCTCAACTCGGCCTCCGATGTTGGCGACGACTTGTTCGATGGGTTCGCCCTCACCGGACGCCGCTGCTTCAATCGCTGCTTGGGCGGCCTTCTTGATGGCGGCCTTGGACTTCCTGCCCTTGAGCGCAGGCATGCTTGTGGCCAGGACTGTTCCCGGCTCCACTTCTTCGCCGTCATCCACCAGGATCAGGCCATCCTTTGGGGCCAGGTAGTCCTCGCGGAACTCTTCCCGGGCGATCAGACGTAAACGGCGGCCCTCTTCGTCCGCATCCAGTTCTACCACGCCGTCGATGTCGGCCAAGATCGCCGCGCCCTTGGGTATGCGGGCTTCGAAAAGCTCTTCGACCCTGGGCAGGCCACTGGTGATATCCAGACCGGCGATACCGCCGGTGTGGAACGTCCGCATGGTCAACTGGGTGCCGGGCTCGCCGATGCTCTGGGCGGCGATGATGCCTACGGCTTGCCCCATCGCCACGGTCATTCCGGTGGCGGGCAGCCGGCCATAGCAGGCCTGGCACACGCCGCGGCGGCATGCGCAGTTCAATGGTGAGCGGACCGCCACTTCTCTGATTCCGGCGTCGACTAAGGTTTGGCCTATGTCCAGGTCAATCATCTGGTTACGCTCTAGCAGTATCTCTCCAGTCTCGGGATGGGCCACAGGCGCGGCGGCCAGTCTCCCGTTGATCCGCTCGGGTAGGGTTTTGCCGGTCTCGTCTTCTGGACGCGGGGTGACCAGGTAAGAGTCAAGATTCCCACAGTCCTCCTCCATGACGATTACCTCCTGAGCGATATCGATCAGCCGCCGGGTCAGGTAACCGCTATCGGCAGTCCTAAGCGCGGTGTCCGCCAGACCTTTACGCGCTCCGTGCGTGGATATGAAGTACTCCAGTGCGGTTAGGCCTTCGCGGAAACTGGACTTGATGGGCAGGTCGATAATCCGCCCTTTGGGGTTGCTCATCAGGCCGCGCATCCCGGCCATCTGTTTGATCTGGGAGATGTTTCCCTTGGCGCCCGATACGGCCATCACCGCGATGCCACCGTAGTTGTGCAGATCTTCTTCCACGAACTCCGTGGTCTTGTCGGATGCTGCAGTCCAAGCGTCCACGGTTTTATTGTAGCGCTCTTCCTCGGAGATAAGACCCGAGAGGAATTGGTCTTCGAAGCCGTTCACCAATTCGGTGGTTTCTTCCAAGACCTTCGGTTTTTTGGCGGAAACCTGAATGTCATTGATCGCGATTGTGATGCCCGACGTGGTGGCATAGTGGAATCCCAGGTCCTTGATGCCGTCCAACACATCGGCGGTCTCTTCATTGGTGAGGGTCCGGTAGAGTTCGGCGGTCAGGTCCTTCAAGGCCCCCCGGTCCATCAATATGTTGCGGAATCCAATCTCTTCCGGCAAAATCTCATTGAATATCATCCGGCCCAGAGTGGTTTTCACCCATCCACCGTCGTGGTGGCGCACTTCCCGGACATCTATGGGTGCATGCAGATCAATGAGGTCTGAGGCGTGAGCGATACGGGCCTCGTCGAAGTCGTTGAATTTGCTGCCGGCGCCGGCGCTGCTTTCCCGGATCTCGGTCAGGTAGAAGCATCCCATAACCATGTCCAGTGTGGGCGCCACCAGCGGCTCTCCGGATGCGGGCGACAGCATATTGTGGGTGCTGAGCATGAGCTCTTTGGCTTCCAGCACTGCCATCCGCGACAGAGGCACGTGGACCGCCATCTGGTCACCGTCGAAGTCCGCGTTGAACGCGGAACAGACCAACGGGTGAATCTGGATGGCATTTCCCTCGATGAGCACCGGCATGAACGCCTGAATGCCCAACCGGTGCAGCGTGGGTGCGCGGTTGAGGAGCACGGGACGGTCTTTGATCACGTCTTCCAGGATGTCCCAGACTTCGCCCCGGGCCCGCTCGACCATTCGTTTGGCGTTCTTGATATTGGGCGCTATGCCCAGGATCACCAAACGGTGCATGACGAAGGGCTTGAACAGCTCAAGGGCCATGCGTTTGGGCAGACCGCACTCGTCCATCTTGAGTTCGGGACCCACAACGATGACGGAGCGCCCGCTGTAGTCCACCCGCTTTCCCAACAAGTTCTGCCGGAATCGGCCTTGCTTCCCGCGCAACAGATCAGACAGCGACTTCAGCTTGTGGTTGTGGCTGCCCTGGATTGGGCGGCCCCGGCGGCCATTGTCGATCAACGCGTCAACGGCCTCCTGCAACATTCTTTTTTCATTCCGGATTATGATTTCCGGCGCCCCCAGGGACATTAGCCTCTTCAACCGGTTGTTCCGATTGATCACCCGGCGGTAGAGGTCGTTCAGGTCGCTGGTGGCGAACCGTCCGCCGTCCAATTGCACCATGGGGCGCAACTCGGGTGGCAGGACCGGCAACACCGAGAGAATCATATCCTCAACCCGGTTGCCGCTTTTGCGGAAGGACTCCACAACGCGCAGCCGTTTGATGGCTTTCTTCCGGCGTTGACCGGACGTGGAATGCATCTCATTGACCAATTGGTCTTTGAGGGCTTCCAGGTTGATGGTTTTCAGGATGGCCAAGATGGCCTCGGCGCCCATGCTCGCTTCGAACGCATCGCCATAGGCCTCTTTCAGTTCCCGGTACTTGGTCTCGGCGATCAGCTTATGGACTCGCAGGTCTTCCAACTCGTCGATGGCGGCCTTGAGTTGCATCTCCAGTTGGTCTTCTTCCGTGGCCAATTGGTCTGCCACGGAATCGATCTCCGCCTGAATGACAACGGGATCCATCTCCACTTCCGGCTCTTGCAGCGGAATCGGAGATTCATCTTCGTTATCGGCGTCATCCGCTGATTCTTCGGCCACTTCGGCGACGGTCTCCTCGACTACGTCTTCCGTTTCGGCTTCATCCGTGGTGTCTTCGCCGGACTCTTCGTCGGAATCTTCAATCACCGGTCCATCCGCCGGCGCTTCGCCGTCGTCAAGGCGGGCCTTAAGGGCGTCGGTGCGGGCCTCGGCCTGCCGCCGCGCCTTCTTCAATTCCAGATCGAACTTGGCATGCTCCAATTCGATCGCTTCCAGACGAACGTCTTCATCCACTGTCACAATGATGTGCTGGGCGAAGTAGAGCACCCTTTCCAGATTTCTGGGAGACAGGTCCAAGAGCAGACCCAGCCGGCTGGGCGTGGTCTTGCTGAACCAGATGTGGGCTACGGGCGCGGCCAGGCGGATATGCCCCATGCGTTCACGGCGCACCTTGGAGCGCGTGACCTCAACGCCGCAGCGGTCGCAGATCACGCCGCGGTAGCGGATGCGCTTGTACTTGCCACAGAAGCATTCCCAGTCCTTGGTGGGTCCGAACAGCCTCTCACAGAAAAGGCCGTCCTTCTCCGGACGGAGTGTGCGGTAGTTAATGGTTTCGGGCTTGGTGACCTCGCCGTGAGACCAGTTGAGTATCTGTTCCGGGGATGCGATGGAGATGCGGATCGAGTTGAAGTTGGTCCCCGTAGTTTCCGCCCTGTCTGCCATCCTGACCATTAATTCGTCTCCAACGGTTGGAATAGATCGGATTCATCGGAAATGCCCTGGGCCCAGGGAGGCCGTTTCTCCTCGTTCAACAGCTCGACAGACAGACCCAGGCTTTGGAGTTCCTTGAGCAGCACGTTGAACGATTCCGGCACACCCGGCTGGCCGATGGGTTCACCCTTGACTATCGCTTCATAGGTTTTTACGCGTCCGGCGACATCGTCGGATTTGACCGTCAATACTTCTTGGAGGTTATACGCCGCGCTGTAGGCCTCCAGGGCCCAGACCTCCATCTCACCGAAGCGCTGTCCGCCGAACTGGGCCTTTCCGCCCAGGGGCTGCTGGGTAATCATGGAGTAGGGGCCGGTGGAGCGCGCGTGAATCTTGTCTTCCACCAAGTGGATGAGCTTCAAGATATAGATGCTGCCCACGGTGACCAACTGGTCGAAATTCTCTCCGGTCCGTCCGTCGCTGAGCTCGAACTTGCCGAAGGTGGGCGGCGCGATGCGCCGTTCACGGTGCACTTTGAGGGCGGCCTGGTGCATGTCCTCGAGAGTCATATCCTTGGTGTCGATCTCGGCTTCTTCGGTCAGCCACATCCGCAGGCAGGCCTCCCGAGCGGCGCCTTTCTTGGTGTCGTCGAAGATCTCCCTGGGGTTGTATCCCTTCTCCTCCAGCCAGCGGTCGACCTGAGGGTAATCGACTTCGGGAGAGCCGTCGATGGGTCCCATGTGGGAGGCACCTGACTGCTCGGTGAACCACACGCGGGCCAAGGCGTCTTCAATGTCCGAGTCCCCGGCGCCGTCGAACACCGGCGTGTTGGCGCGGAAGTTCAGGCCTCGGGCGGCCCATCCCAGGTGGGTTTCCAGCACCTGGCCCAGGTTCATCCGGGAGGGAACACCGATGGGGTTCAATATGATGTCCACCGGCGTGCCGTCGGCCATGTAGGGCATGTCTTCTTCCGGCAGGATCCTGGCGACCACGCCCTTGTTGCCGTGGCGGCCGGCCATCTTGTCTCCGACGGAGATCTTCCGCGTTTGGGCGATCCAGACCCTGACGGCCTCGTTCACGCCCGGCGACAGGTCGTCGCGGTTCTCGCGGGTCAAGACCTTAACATCGATGACTTTGCCCCGTTCGCCGTGGGGCACCCGCAGGGAGGTGTCCTTAACGTCCCGGGATTTCTCGCCGAAGATGGCGCGCAGCAGCTTCTCCTCCGCGGTCAGTTCGGTCTCGCCCTTGGGAGTGACCTTGCCCACCAGGATGTCTCCGGGGCCGACGTCGGCCCCGACACGGATGATGCCGAGTTCGTCCAAGTCGCGTAGGCTGGTCTCTCCAACATTGGGGATGTCCCGCGTGATCTCTTCGGGACCAAGTTTGGTCTCCCGGGCCTCCATCTCATGCTTTTCGATATGTATGGAGGTGAAGTAGTCGTCGCGGTACAGGCGTTCGCTGACGATAATGGCGTCTTCGTAGTTGTACCCTTCCCAAGACATGAAGGCCACCAGCACGTTCTGGCCCAGGGCCAGTTCCCCATGGTCGGTGGAGGAGCTGTCGGCCAATACGGTGCCGACCTCCACCACGTCGCCCTTGGTGGCTATGGGGCGCTGGTCGAAGCAGGTGCCCTGGTTGGTGCGGGAGAACTTGATGACCGGGTGACGATGCTCCTCGCCGTCTTCATCGGTCACGACAATCTCGTGACTGGTGACCGACGTCACCACTCCGTTGGCCTTAGAGATGACCAATTGTCCGCTGTCCCGGGCCACCCGGCTTTCAATGCCGGTGCCGACCACGGGCGCCTGCGGCCGCAGCAAAGGCACGGCCTGACGCTGCATGTTGGAACCCATCAGGGCCCGGTTGGCGTCGTCATGCTCCAAGAAAGGTATAAGCGCCGCCGACACGCTCATGATCTGCATGGGCGAAACGTCCATGTAGTCAATCAGGTCCGCTATTTCTTGGGTGTAATTCTCACCTACCCGGAGCTCAACGCGGTCCTGGACAAACTGGTTTAGGTGGTCCAGTTGGGCGTTGGCCTGGGCGACCCGGAAGTCCTCCTCCTGGTCGGCCGACAGATAGATGATTTCGTCATCTCCGCTGGCTACAAAGGGCTTGACGGAGATCATCGTGCCCTTGGGCAACTGCTTCAGGGCGTTTATCTTGTTGGCCCCAATTGCCCTGCCCTTGCCCACGATGGTCTTGCCGTCTTTGTCCAGCACCGCCTTGGTGACGGACCGTCCCTTGAGGTCGTCCGAATCACTGGGAAGGGATTTGAGCACCTTCCTATAAGGAGACTCGATGAAGCCGTATGGATTGATCCTGGCGTAGGACGCCAAGGAACTGAGCAGGCCGATGTTGGGGCCTTCAGGGGTCTCGATGGGGCAGATCCGGCCGTAGTGGGAGAAGTGAACGTCCCGCACGTCGAATCCGGCCCTCTCCCTGGATAGACCTCCGGGGCCCAGGGCCGAGAGCCGACGTTTGTGGGTCAGCTCGGCCAGAGGGTTGGTCTGGTCCATGAACTGGGATAGCTGCGACCCGCCGAAGAATTCCCTCACCGCGGCGACCACGGGGCGGATGTTGACCAGCCCCTGGGGCGCGGCGGCTTCGGGGTCCACCAGCGTCATCTTTTCTTTGACCATCCGCTCCATCCGGAGCAGTCCGACGCGGACCTGGTTCTGTACCAGTTCGCCCACCGCTCTGACGCGGCGGTTGCCCAGATGGTCGATGTCGTCGGGATGGCCCTCGCCCTGATTGATGCGGATCATAGTCCGGATAACCGAGACCACGTCGTCCAGGCTCAGCGTCATCAGATCGTTGTTCCCGGCTTGCCCGAGCCGGCGGTTCAGCTTGTAGCGGCCCACCCGGCCTAGGTCGTACCGCCGGGGGCCGAAGAACAGGTTCCGGATCAGGGTCCGGGAGTTCTCCAGACTGGGCGGTTCACCCGGCCGCAGGCGGCGGTAGAACTCGATCTGAGCGGCGGCGATGCGCCGTGCGGCGTCGCCATCGAAATCCTTGTCATCGTGGAGCCACTCCCAGAGCGAACGGAGGTCGTCTTCCTTAAAGTTCAAGTCCTTGGGTTCGAGGACCGGGTCCTTATCCAAGGTTGTCTGCATGTACCGGTGGCTTTCATCGGTGTCGATATCGGCGAACAGGGCCATCATTTTTTTGTCGTCGGCCACGCCCAAGGCGCGGAGGAAAATGGACGCCGAAACCTTGCGCTTCCGGTCTACCTTGACCGAGATGATGTCTTTGGAGCTGGTCTCAAACTCAAGCCAAGCGCCACGTGAGGGGATCAGCTTGGCGGAGCAGAGGTTGCGGTTGCTGACGGCGTTCCGCTCCAGGACGAAATAGATTCCCGGCGAGCGGACCAACTGGCTGACCACGACGCGCTCCGCGCCGTTAATGATGAATGTGCCGTTGTCGGTCATCATGGGGATATCGCCCATGAAAATCTCTTGTTCCTTGATCTCGCCGGTCTCTCTCATCACCAGGCGAGTCTTGACGTAGAGGGGCTGGGAGTAGGTGATCTCCCGCTCCTTGCTCTCTCGAGGAGAGTATTTGGAATCGCGGAAGTAATGCTCCAGGAAATGCAACTCGTATTTATTGCCGGTATAATCGGCGATTGGAGAGATTTCCTGATATACTTCGAGTAACCCTTCACTCTTGAACCAATCCCAAGACTGGATCTGACTTTGGATCAGATTGGGAATGTCGAGAACTTGGGGAATCTTAGCGTAGGTCTTGACGGCGGGCAGTTGCATAGGTTGCCCTTTAAGAGCAGGAGACAAAGCCATTTACCCTTCTCCTTAACGTGAGTGGACGCGATAGGCCGGGCGGCCAAATGCCAGAGGCGCAAGTGTATGCAGCGAAGGTGAATGCCGAGGAAAGCTGCCAACAGGTGTGGTGAACGAATTCGTCACGTGAGGCATATACTTAGTAAACCTCAATTATACAAGTAATCTTTTTAATGTCAACGTAAGGGTCCCGGGTTTTCGGTGGAGATCACCGAAGGTCTCCGGGGCTCATTTCAATTTCTGGGTCCCCCTTCAATTTGTTGGCCTGATGGGCTATCATCCAACGGTTGTATAGTACACGGGCTACAGTATTGAATGATGCGGGCATTATCATACATCCGCGACCGGGCGGATGCCAAGATCTTCTCAGGCGCGGCCATAACTCAGGACTAGATGCCATACTTTAACCTCAAGCCTTCAAACCTGGTGATCGCCGGCCGCCCCGTTCATTACGCCTGGGTCATCGTGGCGGTGGGCGCCGTCATGCGGCTGTTCAGTTCATCCTTCCGCTCATCTTCCAGCATCCTCATTCCCCGGCTGGTCGATTCCTTTGGCTGGAGCTATGGCGCCGTGGGATTGGGGTTCTCCATCCAGTGGATCGTATCGGGGATGTTCGGGCCCACCGCCGGGTGGCTGGGCGACCGTTACGGGGTCCGCTGGACCATGAGATTGGGCGCGGTCCTGTTTATCGTGGGCATGGTGCTCACCGGATTTATGCGTGAGCTATGGCAGTTCTACCTGTTCTTTGGCGTGATTCTCAGCGCCGCGATGGGGATATTTCAGGTCCCACTCACCGCCGCCGTCACACTCTGGTTCCGCAAACACCTGGGCACCGGCATGGGGCTGCTGCAATCATCCCAGGGTATCGGGCCATTGATCGCGGTGCCCGTCATGCTGCTGATCATCCACCTCTTTGGCGGCGGGCTCGACGGCTTGCGGGCGGCGTTCTGGATCCCGGGCCTGGTTGGCGGGGTGGTCATCCTGATGATGGTCCGCTTCTTCTACAACGAGCCGGCCCAGATCGGTATGCGGCCCCTCGGGGCGCCGGAAGACGAGCCCATATCAGCGGTGCAGACCGGGGACATCGCCAGGGTCCGCACCAAGGTGTTCCTTAAGCAAGCCCAGCAAACGGCCGCCTTCTGGAACTTGATCGGCATCCATTTCTGGGGCTGCGCCGGACACGCCATCATCCTGGTTTACCTGGTTGCCATGGCCGAAGACGAGGGAGTCGGCGCCGGAGTCGCGGCGGGAGCCTTTGTGACCCTCTCGGTCACCAGCACCATAACGAGGTTCGCCGTGCCCGTCGTTGCCGACCGGATGGGAAGCAAGGGGGCCATGGCTGTCTGCTTCTTCTTGCAGACTGCGCCCATCGCGCTCCTATTCTTTGCCCACGACGCCTGGCAGTTCTACCTGTTCGCCGTCCTCTTCGGCATCGGGTTCGGCGGCGAGATGAGCGCCTTTCCAATCATCAACCGCCAGTACTACGGCGGCAAAGCCCCCATCGGCACCACCTACGGGTATCAGATGATGGGCGCAGGCGTCGGGATGGCCACCGGGGCCCTGATCGGCGGGCAACTGCGGGACTGGACCGGCGACTTCGACGCCACAATGGCGCTCTCCCTGGTCCTGAGTCTGGTCGGGGTGATAAGCATAATCATGCTGCCATCAACCAAGAAAGAGCTGCTGCCCAATTGGGAAGACCAGCTACCTGAAGAGACCCGGACCGCCCCGACCTCCTCCCCAGCGGGCGACGATTAGGAAACTCGTTTCGGCCCTCCCTGGGGGTAATTTGCCCAGTTTGCTCCCCACTTTTGCCCGAGCGCGTCCTCGTCGTGCCGTGCCTCCGGCTATGTGCTAAACTCCGTTATCGAGTCTAGGGATGCTCGAACCAGCGGAAAATTTGGAGGGCGCGACGATGTTGGACTTGGTCATCAGAGGCGGACAAGTTGTAACTCCCATGGGAGTCGGTGAATGGGACATTGCGGTGCAGGGTGAAAAGATCGTGGCGGTGGCTGCACCGGGCGCATTGCCCGATGAAGCCGGCCGCGTGATAGATGCCACCGGCATGGTGGTGGTGCCCGGCGGAATCGAACCCCATGCCCACATATCCGCGCCCATCATGGGTCACGGCGACCTCAAGACGGCCCCACCCGAAGAGGTGAGCCGCGCCGCTCTGATCGGCGGCACCACCATGTTGATTGACTTCGCCATCCAGTACCCCGGCATCGACATCCCCCAGGCGATCCAGGAGAGGACCGAAGTCTGGCGGGGCAATTCCTACGCCGATTACGCCCATCACCTGATGCTCTTGGGCGCCATCCCACCGGAGATTCTCGGTTCTTTGCACGAGGCGGTGGAGGACGGTTTCCCCAGCGTCAAGATCTTCACCACCAATATCCGGCCTCCCGCCACCACCGGCGAACCGCGCATGGTGGGGACCGGCCACCTCCACGATCTGATGGAAGAGATTCAACGGCTGAACGCCATGCTGCTGGTCCACTCGGAAGACGACGATATGGTGCAACACATGTACCAGAAGTTGGCCCGGGAAGAACGGACCGAGTGGTACAACATGCACCTGGTCCACAGCGCTGAGTCGGAGGATGTTTCATTCCGGCGGGTGCTCCGGGTCGCCGAATGGACCGGCGCCCCGGTCTACTTCGTCCACGTAAGCGCCACCCAGGGAGTCCAAGCCATCTTGGAGGCACGGTCCAACGGGCGGCCGGTGTACGGCGAGACCCTCCATAACTACTGCTGCTTCAGTTCCGACAATTACAAAGAAGAGAACGGCATGAAGTACCACACCTATCCGTCGTTGAAGTCGGAAGACGACCGCCAGTCCCTGTGGGATGGGATCGTGAACAACGGTCTCAGCACCATGGCGACCGACGAATACTGCACGTCCTGGGAGACCAAGATTTCCGGCCGGACGGTCTCCGACGTGACCGGAGGCCACAATGGGGCCGAGGCCCGCATGGGCGTGACCTACAGCGAAGGCGTCTCCCGCCGGGGCATGTCCCTGCAACGGTTCGTGGACGTTTCTTCGGCCAATGCGGCCAAGATCATGGGCCTATACCCCCGCAAGGGCGTGTTGGCTCCCGGCAGCGACGCCGACATCACCCTCATCGACACCAGCTTCAAGCGCAAGCTGACGATCGACGACTTCCACATCAGCGATTACAGCATCTGGGAAGGGTTCGAGGCTGACGGCTGGCCGGTGACGACCATTCTCCGCGGCAACGTGGTGGTGGACAACCGGGAGTTCAAGGCCGCTCCCGGCAGCGGCCAGTTCATCCCCCGCAAGGTGGACCCGGCGGTGACCAACCGCCCCATAGCCTAGGCGGGCGGCGCAGCCGCGGCGGCACAGCCGCGTTTCCATTTTGCACGTCAATCAGCGCGCACTCATTTACGAACAAAGGGTATTGGGGAGAACGTAATGGCCCGGATCAGGTTGGTGCCGACAGATGAGTTGACGCCGGGGCTCCGCGAGATCGCCAAAGAAGCGGAGGCCCATAAGCTGAACCCGGCCATCTTCCAGGCGGCGGGCAATCTGCCCCAGGCCTACGAGGCATTCTGGGCTTTTTACGCTCCGCTAAAGTTGGAAGTACTGCTCGGACAGAGACTCAAG